>NZ_AEAA01000138.1:0-29963 GCF_000179335.1 Peptoniphilus sp. oral taxon 836 str. F0141 | reverse complement strand
TTCTATGTCAAATATTGGGGAGGCTCGTTAAGACAAGCATCCATCTTTTTAACAGAAGATAGACAAAAAAATTATTATCCTAAAAAGAGCTATCAAAAATTACATCCTTAAAACCCAATAAATTCATGTTATTATTACTTTGCACTTATATGCACCTCAAAACTTTATTTTTGGTTATTTTAAGTTTAGGACTAAATGCGTATAAGTGCAATTTTTCACATAAAAAAATCTGTTAGAGATCTACTCCCCAACAGATATTATAGAGCCATTTTAGAGCTGTTTATTTTTATAAAAAATTCCAATTGTACTGATAATAATAGGCAATACTTGACTAATTAGTATTTTTTAAGTATATTAAAAAAATGAAGTGAGGTGTACTATGAGAGAGTTTAAAAGGGACATTAAAAAACTTGTTATAAAAGTCGGTTCTTCTTCTATAACCCATGAGGACGGAGCGGCTAATTTAGAAAAGATAGATGATTTATGTTTTGAACTTGCAAATTTAAAAAATCATGGTATTGATGTGGTGTTAGTTTCTTCTGGAGCGATTGCTGTAGGTAGAAAAAAGTTAAATTTGAAAGAAAGGCCTAAAGAAACTTCTGTAAAGCAAGCAGCGGCAGCGGTAGGGCAGGTATCTTTGATTAATATTTATGATAGGACTCTTAATCACTATGGATATTCTACGGCTCAAATTTTACTTACAAGACAGATTGAAACAGATAGGACAATGTATGAAAATGCTGTAAATACTTTTGATAATTTGGCACATCTCCCTGCTATTCCCATAGTTAACGAAAATGACACTATATCGACTTTTGAAATTAAGTTTGGTGACAATGATACGCTTTCTGCTATAATTGCAAAGATTGTAAATGCGGATCTTTTGATTATGCTTTCAGATATTGATGGACTTTATACTGATGATCCAAGGACTAATAGTGGTGCTAAACTCATTAAAACTGTTGATAATATAGAAAGTGTTATAGATTTTGCTAAAGAAACTAATTCTGAACGTGGTGTTGGTGGAATGTCAACAAAAATTAATGCGGCAAGAATGTGTTTGGAGAAAAATATTGATGTTGTTATCGCTAATGCCAAGAATTTTAAGATAATTAGACAAATTATGAAGGGTGATGAAGTTGGAACTTACTTTACAAGATAAAATTTTACAAATTGGGAAAAATGCTAAAATTTCATCTAGAGATTTGGCACGATTAAATGCTAAGGAAAAGAATGAGATTTTATTTCAAATAAAAAAGAATTTAATAAGTAATTGTGAGTATATATTGGAAGAAAATAAAAAAGACATGGTTCATGGTAGAGAAATAGGAATGAGCCAAGGTCTTTTAGATAGACTTCTTCTCAATAGACAAAGAATTGAAAATATGGCAGATTCTTTAGACACAATAATTTCATTAAATGACCCTGTTGGCAAAACCTTGTCGGCTTTTATAAATTCTGATGGTTTAAATATTGCAAAAAGGACTGTGCCAATGGGGGTTATTGCAATTATATATGAAGCAAGACCTAATGTAACTTTAGATGCGGCTGCACTTTCACTAAAGGCAGGTTCTTCTATTATCTTGAGGGGTGGCAAGGAGGCAATAAATTCTAATATTGCTATTGCTTCATCTATAAGAGATGCTATTAAAAGTTTATCTTATAATGAAAATATGGTACAAATAATTGAAGATACAAAGAGAGATTCTGCTTTATATTTGATGCAGCTTAAAGGTTATGTAGATTTGCTTGTGCCCAGGGGTTCTGCTTCTTTAATAAATTCAGTTGTGGAAAATGCAAAAGTACCAACTTTACAAACAGGTGTGGGGAATTGTCATGTTTATGTAGATTCTTCTGCTAAAGTTGATATGGCGATAAAAATTATTGAAAATGCAAAAACTCAAAGAGTTGGAGTTTGTAATGCCATGGAGAGCCTTCTAGTTCATAAGGATGTTGATAAGAAATTTTTTGCAGAACTTCAAAAATTAATTGATAAATATTCTATAAAAGTTTATGCAGGAAAAAATTCCAAAGAGTATTTAAAAAATGTAGATGACGCCAAAGAAGATGATTATGGCAAGGAATATTTAGATATGGCTTTTTCTATGAAAATAGTAGATTCTTTAGATGAGGCTATTGATCATATTTATAAATATTCAACAGGACACAGTGAAGTTATAGTAACTGAAAGTTATGAAAATGCCATGGAATTTACTAAAAGAGTTGATTCAGCGGCTGTATATGTAAATGCCTCTTCAAGATTTACAGATGGTGGTGTATTCGGATTCGGTGCTGAGCTAGGTATATCAACTCAAAAACTTCATGCAAGAGGACCTGTTGGACTTGATGAACTTGTCAGCAGCAAATTTGTAATTTTAGGTAATGGTCAAGTGAGGGAGTAATGAAATATATTTCAACTAGGGGTAAGGATAAGCTTTCATCATCTTTTGAAGCTATAGTCAAAGGTATCGCTTCAGATGGTGGCTTATTTATGCCAGAAAAATTTAATAAAGTAAATTTAAGTCAAGATATCAAAGATAGGATGGATTATAGGGACTTTGCTGAAGTCATTATCTCAACTATTTTTGATGATATAGATAAAAAAATTCTTAGAGAAATTATTGATAAGGCTTACAGCAAAGAAAATTTTTCTGTGGATAATGCCTTAAAAGTAGAGGAGGTTAATTCTCTATATATAATGGAACTTTTCCATGGAAGGACAAGTGCCTTTAAAGATTTTGCCCTTTCAATTCTTCCTTATTTTATATTATTGGCTAAGGATAAAGATAAGAAAATAGGAATTTTAACTGCCACTTCCGGTGATACAGGAAAAGCTGCTCTTGAAGGTTTTAAAAATCTTAAGGATACTTTTATAATTGTTTTTTATCCTACTGATGGAGTTAGTCCTATACAAAAATATCAAATGCTTACACAAGAAGGCACAAACGTCTATGCCATTGGCATAAAAGGGAATTTTGACCAAGCTCAAAGTGCTCTGAAGGATGCCTTTAATGACAAAGAATTAAGAGATTTTTTGGAATCAAAAAATATTTTATTATCATCAGCAAATTCAATAAATATAGGTAGACTTGTTCCACAAATTGTGTATTATTTTTATGCTTACTATGATTTGGTAAAAAAATCCAAAATCAAAGATGGGGAAGAGATAAATGTGGCAGTGCCAACAGGTAATTTTGGTAATATTTTGGCTGCATATTTGGCTAAAGTTATGGGTCTAAATATAGGGAACTTTATTGTAGCATCTAATAAAAATAATGTTTTGACAGATTTCTTCAATAGTGGAATTTATAATGCAAATAGAGAATTTTATAAAACTAATTCTCCTTCCATGGATATTTTAATTTCTTCAAACTTAGAAAGATTATTATATCTAAAAGCTCCTGAAGAATTAAATTCCTACATGGAATCTTTAAATAATAGTGGAACTTATAAAATTTCTGATGAATGTAAGAAATCTCTTAAAGAATTTAAGGGATATTACGCTGAGGATGATGAGGCTTTAGAAATAATTAAAAAATATTATAAAAATTTCAATTATCTTTGCGACACTCATACAGCAGTATGTATTAAGGCTGTAGAAGATTATCTCAAGGAAAATGATGATAATAGAAAAATTTTACTTGCTTCAACTGCTTCTTTTTATAAATTCCCAGCATCTATAGGAAAAGCTTTAAATATTAGTGGAAGCGATGATTTTAAAATAATTGATAATATCAATAAAATAACAAATATTCCTATACCTGAGAATTTAAAAAATTTAGATAAGAAAGAAATTCTACAAAATATTGTTATTGATAAAGAATATATTAAGAAAGAAATAATGAAAATTTTAGGTGATAATGATGAAAATTAGAGTCCCAGCTACCAGTGCAAATTTAGGAGCTGGTTATGATACAATGGGTATGAGTTTATCTTTATCAAATGAATTTATTTTCAGTCCCAGCCAAGAAGATTTTGATAATAGTAATTTGATTTATAAGTCTTTTAAGTATTTATTTGATAAAGAAAAAAAAGAGTGTCCAAAAGTAAAAATTGAAGTTTCTGAAAATGTTCCTATAGCAAGAGGTTTAGGCTCATCTGCTACCTGTATTGTTGGTGGGCTAATGGGTGCTAATGTTCTTTTAGGAGATAAGTATTCAAAAAAGGAAATTTTAAGCTTTGCAACAGAAATTGAAGGTCATCCTGATAATGTTGCACCAGCTATATATGGGGGACTTGTGATTTCTACAAAAGTGGCTGATGAAGTTTTATTTTATAAAGTGGAGCCGTCAAAAAACCTATCCTATATTGTTATTGTTCCTGATTATCCTTTGAAAACTGCACTTGCTAGATCTCTTGTAAAGACTGAAGTTAAACTTGAAGATGCAATTTATAATATTTCACACTCAAATTTAATTTCAAGAGCTATAGAAAAAGGCGACATTGATATGCTATGTAAGATATATGGAGATAGGCTACACGAACCCTATAGAAAAAAATTAATAGTGGATTTTGATAAATATAAAGAAATTGCTGACAGGAGAAATTCTGCTATTTTTATTTCAGGAGCAGGACCTACAATACTAATTATTTCTTCTAAGGATAATAAAGATATCTATAGAGATTTAAAAAATGTATGTCCGTCAACATATAAAATTTTAGAATTAGGTCCTGGAGAAGGCGTTAAGATAATTGGAAAAGATTTTTAAAAACAAGAATACTTCTGCCTTGATGGCTCTTTTCGCTATGTTTTTGTGGGGAAGTGCTATACCCATGATAAAAACAACTTACAAGGTCTTAGGAATAACAAGTAAAGATCCTGGCTCTATGATTTTAGTGGCAGGTTATAGATTTTTTCTAGCGGGTTTTTTTGTTATATTTTATAAATTTTTATTTGAAGAAAAATCTGACAGAAAAAATGACTTTTCTCTTATTTTTTATATAATTTCTACAGTTGTTCAAATAACTGTTGCATATATTTTTTATTATAACGGTTTGGCTTTGATTTCTGGTGTCCATTCCTCAATAATTCAATCTACTAATTTTCTTATGGTCTTGATTTTTGCTCATATATTGATTAGAGATGACAAATTCAATTTAAAAAAAGTTATATGTGTAATCTTAGGAATAATTGCTACCTTATTATCAAATGTTGGAGGAAAAGTTGATGGAGTTGTTTCCCTAAGAGGTGAAGTATTTATTATAATGTCGACAGCCCTAAACGCTTTGGGTACAGTTATTATGAAGAAATGGGGTTCAAAGGAAAATACCTATAATATTTCAATTTTCCAATTTATTTTTGGAGGTTTTTTATTAATTATTATGGGTTTATTTACTCATCAACATCCTCTAATCTTTAATTTTAAAGCTATTATTTTATTAATTTATGGTTCTTTTATATCTTCCACAGCCTTTGTTATTTGGTATATGCTTTTGAGGTATCAAAAAGCATCAAATGTAGGGGCATATAAGATGTTTATACCAATTTTTGGGGCATTTCTTTCGGTTATAATCTTAAAAGATAAATTTAATATCTATTTATTTGTGGCTCTATTTTTAACAAGTTTTGCTACAACATTTTTACATTCAGATTTGATGGAAGGTAAGAATTAATAATTTTAGGGGGAAATATGGATTTAGATATAAATACACTATTAGAAATGAAAAATAAAATTGAAAAAGATCTAGCCCACAGTGGTGAATTTTTTTATGAGGATAGACCTCCAAAGGATGAAATAAGAATAAAGGGTAAAAATGATTTTGTTACAGAAGTCGATGTGAAGGTTCAGGAATATTTAAAAGCTAAACTTTTAAATATTTTGCCCCATGCACAATTTATTGCTGAAGAAAAAAATAATGATGATATAGATATTAATAAATTAACTTGGATTTTAGACCCTTGCGATGGGACAACAAATTTAGTACACGGTTACAAACATTCTTCAATAAGCTTAGGTCTCGCCAAAGATGGGAAGATTTTACTTGGCATGATATATGATCCCCATACTAAAGAACTTTTTTGGGCAATAAAAGAATATGGTGCTTTTTTAGGTGAAAAATCTATAAGAGTTTCAAATATTAATAATTTAAAAGATGCTCTTTGTGCCATTGGAGCTGGTGGATTTAGAATAAACAGAACTGAAGAAACTTTTGATATGATAAAGGGGCTTTTTTTAAATAGTCAGGGCATAAGAAGAATTGGATCGGCAGCACTTGAAATGTGTTATGTTGCTTCTGGAAGAACAGACGCATTTTTGGAAGAAGATTTAAATATTTGGGATTTTGCTGCAGGTTTACTGATTTTAAAAGAAGCAGGAGCCTTGGTCAAAGATTTTCATGGTAATGACCTGATCCTAAAAAGAAAAAGTGGAGTAATTTGTGCCAACCCTTCATTATTGAGAGAATTGGAAATTTATTATTATTAGGTGAGAGATGTTAAAAAAGTTAGAAAAAAATTTTGAAGAAATAATTTTGATGACTCTGTTAGTCCTTATGAGTATAGTTTTAGGTCTTCAAATAGTTGCCAGATATGTATTTAATAATTCTTTATCTTGGTCAGAAGAGTTGGTAAGATATTTATTCATATGGTCCACATTTTTGGGAATTCCCTATTCAATAAAAAAGGGGATTTCGATTAGAGTGGATTTTTTGTCCTATAGGATGTCTTACAAAAATCAAAAAAGATTAAAAATATTAAATTGCATCTTTATAATTATTTTGTTTGCAATAATTTCTTTATTTTCTTTTGATGTTTTGAATAAATCAATTCTTTCGGCTCAAAAATCTCCTGCAATAGGCATACCGACATGGACTTTGCAGTTTTCTGTTTTTATTTCAAGTCTTTTGAGTATTTATAGAGCAGTAGAGAATTTATTTAAAATTAGGAGGGAAAAATGATAATAAGTCTTTTACTTTTAGCCTTTATAATTTTAGTTATTTTTGGCTTTCCCATTGCAATGGTTTTACTATTTTTAGCAGTTCTTCCCAACCTAATAAACCCATGGTTTCCTGCAGATCCCCAATATATCATTAGGGCGATGATAAGTGGAGTAAATTCCTTTCCGTTAATGGCTGTTCCAATGTTTATCCTATCAGGTCATATAATGGCAAAGGGAAAAATTTCAGATAAAATTTTTAACTTTTTTTCTTATTTTATTGCCGAGAAAAAAGCTGGAATTCCAATAACTTGTGTTGTTACCTGTCTTTTTTATGGTGCAATATCAGGTTCAGGCCCTGCAACAGTAGCTGCAGTAGGTTCTATGACAATACCCCTTATGGAAAAAATAGGCTATGAAAAAAATTATGCAGCGGCATTAGTAGCGTGTGCAGGAGGCTTAGGTGTAATTATTCCACCTTCAATTCCTCTAATTTTTTATGGTCAATCATCAGGACTTTCAGTTTCTGATCTATTTATTGGAGGTATATTGCCTGGATTACTTCTTGGTTTTCTTTTGATAATTTATGCGTATTTTTATGATTTAAAAAAAGGTCAAGATAGGAAAAAACTAATAATTTATAGTCAAGAAATTAAAAACAGAGGTCTTAAAAATTTATTTAAGGAATCTTTTTTTGCACTTTTGTTACCAATAATTATACTTGGCTCAATTTATAGGGGGGTTGCATCTCCAACAGAAGCAGCGGTAATTTCTGTATTTTATTCCTTATTCATTTCTATTTTTATCTATAAGACTATAAATTTAAGAGATATGAAGGAGGTATTAATTTCTTCAGTTTCAAGCTATTGTAATGTTTTATTTATAATTGCAGCAGCAACGGGTTTTGCTAGAATCTTAACTTTCTTAAAAGCCACGGAAATTGTAGGAAATGTTATCGCAAGTTCTATAACATCAAAAGTTGCCCTTTTAATTTTCATAAATATATTTTTATTATTAGTGGGCATGGTTATGGATACGACACCGGCAATATTAATACTTACACCCCTGTTTTTACCCATTATTAAAACTTTTTCCATCGACCCTATTTATTTTGGGGTAATGATGGTTGTAAATTTAGCTATTGGATTTGTTACACCACCTTTAGGAGTAAATCTTTTTGTAGCATCCTCGCTTGCAGAAGTTTCTCTAGACCAGCTAATAAAAAGGGTTATACCTTTTATTGGAGTATTTTTATTTGGACTTTTACTTATTACGGCATTTCCTCAAATCTCTTTACTTTTTTTAGGTGATTGATATGAAAAAAATTATTATAAATTGTATTGTTATAATGTTACTATTAAGCCAAACTTCATGTTTACAAACTGGCAATAGGAGAAAAAATCATAAAGTGGATGTCTATAACTTATATATAGCTTGTGATTCTCAAGAAGATACAGTAACAGGAATTTTTATGAATGAATTTGCCCGTATTTTGGAAGAAGATTCTAAGGGAAGGATAAAAATGAACACCTATCCAAATTCCCAACTGGGATCTGATTCAGAACTTATTGAAGCTGTCCAAAATGGAAATATAAGTTTTTGTGTAGGGACAAGCGCCCCTCAAGTATCTTTTGTGCCTCAAGCCGCAATTTTTGATGCGCCAATGGCTTTTAAAAATCTTAAAATTGCAAGAAAGGTTCTCGATGGTCCTCTTTACGACAAGCTCAAAAGCTATTATAAGGAAAAGGATTTGAGATTATTAGCAATAGCAGATCAGGGATTTAGATTAATGTCTTCAAATAAGAATATAAATAGCATTAAGGATTTTAAGGGTATAAAAATTAGGACCATGGAAAATAAAAATCATATAGCTTTTTGGAAAGCAATAGGTGCAAATCCCACACCTATGGCATGGCCTGAAGTTTATATTGGGCTTGAACAGGGTTTTATAGATGCACAAGAAAATCCCCTTGAACTTATAGTAGCATCAAAAATTTACGAAAAACAAAAATATATTATAAATACGAATCATATACTACATTCTTTAATGCTTATAGGTTCAGAAAAAGTACTTAACGATTTACCTGAAGATTTGCAAAAAACAATAGACGAATCAGCTCAAAAAGCAAAACAAATAGCAAGGGCAAAAACAGATTTACGATATGAAGGTAGATTAAAAATAATCAAAGATTATGGTTGTATTAATAAAGATTTATCTCCACAACTTTATAAAGATATGAAAGAAGCATCAAAATCTATATGGCTTGATATGGAAAATCAAGTGGATAAAGATTTAATTAATTTATTTAAAAGTGAAATAGAAAGGTCTGAAAAAAATGAATATTAGTGGAAATACAAAACTTATAGGTCTTTTGGGTGATCCCATCAGTCACTCCCTTTCTCCCTTTATGCATAATCTAAGTTTTAATAAAGTAAAAAAGGATTATGTATATTTATGTTTACCAACAGGTAAGAAAGACTTAGGAAAAGTATTAGAAACTCTTAAAATTGTCGGTGCAAAAGGGGCAAATATAACCTACCCCAACAAAATAGAAATAGTCAAATATTTAGATGAAGCCTCTGATGAGGTACAAATAATTGGATCTTGCAATACAATATTAATTGACGAAAATAAAAAAATAAAGGGATATAATACAGATGGGCGTGGATTTGTAAAATCATTAAAAAATAACTCAATTGATATAAAAGGGAAAACTTTTGGAATAATGGGCCTTGGAGGAGCAGGCTCTGCTATAGCAACTTGTTTAGGTTTACAGGGATTAAAAAGGCTTTATGTTAAGGAAGTAGATTTTGATAAGGCAAAAAATGTAAAAAAAAGATTAGAAGAAAAAATAAAAGGACTTGAAATAATTTTAACAAAAGATCAACAGGACTTCGCCCAAAATTTAGAAAAAATGAGCCTAGTAATAAATGCAACGCCTATAGGCATGGGAAGGTCAAAAGATGATAGCCCAATGGATCCGGAATATTTGAGAGGTTTTCCAGTAATTATCTATGACATAATATATTCACCATTAGAAACAACCCTACTTAGAAAAGCAAAATCCTATGGGTTAAAGGTTTTCAATGGGATTGACATGATGATAAATCAAGGTGCTATTTCTTTTAATATCTGGACAGGTGAGGAAATGGATACCAAACTGGTTAAAGAACGAATAGTAAAATTATTAAAATGACAAGAAATCAAATAAGCTCTGTAAGTTGAGCTTATTTTTTTTGTAGATTTTATTTATTTTTTAAAAAAAATTACAGATTATTAGGCAAATATCAAATTAGACAAGTTAGTTTTAGTAACTTAGTTTAATAAAAAGAAAAGTATGTTAATAAAAAATTTTATTATTATAGGGATAAATTTAACTCATAGTAAATTTAATAAGAAATATAATAAAAAAATGCAAAAAAATTTACTTTGTTATATCTTTAACATAAAAAATTGACTTGAAATAATTTAAAATAAGTTATAGAATATTAAACAAGAAGTGAAGTAATAAATATTTACTTCTGAAAAATTTTATAGGTAGAAAGGAGCTACAATATTAATGATTAAATATTCAGTTGTAGGAGCAGCTGCTTATGCTTGCGGCGAATTCCTAAGATTAATGGTAAATTATCCAGATGCTGAACTTCAAATGGTTGCAGATGCATTCGCAAAAGGTGATTTAATTCAAAATGTTCACCCACAATTACAAGGATTCCATGACATGGAAATCTTGGATACTTCTGATGAATCTCTTCGTAAACTTATTGAAGCTAGTGATGTAGTTTTAGCAGCAGTTGATGCAGGTACTACTTGTGAACTTGCTGATAAGGTTCTCAAAGGTGGAAAGAAATTTATAGACTTCGGTGCAGATTTACGTTTCCGTGATCCAGCAGTTTATGAAAAATGGTACAAAATTAAACATACATATCCTGAAATGACAAGGAACTGTGTATATTGTATCCCAGAAATGAATAGAAAAGATGCAAAGGGTCAAAATCTTATTTCTAACCCAGGATGTTATCCAACAGCTTCAACTCTTGGATTAATGCCAATTCTTAAGGAAGGATTTGTAGTTGAAAATACTATCATTATTGATGCTAAGAGCGGATACACTGGAGCTGGTAGAAGACCAATGTTAAACAAAATGATTACAGAATCTGAAAACAGTTTCAGAGCTTATTCATTAGGTGGTGGACACCGTCACACTCCAGAAATCGAACAAAACATCGAATATATTACTGGAAAACATCAAATGATTAATTTCCAACCACACTTGTCTCCACAAATTCGTGGTATTGAAGCTACTATTTATGCAACTTCAAATCATGACATTTCAAATGAAGATCTTTATGAATTATATCAAAAACATTATAAAGATGAACCATTCGTTCATGTATATCCTGCTTCAAAACCAGTTGAAACAAAATGGACAGCTGGAACTAACTTCTGTTGCATAAGCCCATCTTATGATGCAAGAACTAAGAGATTTATAATTTCTTCTGTAATTGATAATATAGGCAAGGGAGCAGCAGGACAAGCTATCCAAAATATGAATATCATTTTTGGAAAACCTGAAACTACAGGACTATTACGTCCACCAATGTATCCATAATTAATAATCTATTATTATATTTATAAAACCTATCGAAAGGAGAAATATATGGATTACAAAAAAATTGAAGGTGGAGGGATTACTTCACCTAAGGGATTTTTAGCGGGTGCTACTTATTGTGGATTCAAAAGCAAAAATCCTGAAAAGCCTGATTTAGCAGTTATTTATTCTGAAAAGGAAGCAACTTGTGCAGCTGTATTTACAACTAATGTTTTTTGCGCAGCTCCAGTAATTCTTGATAGAGAAATCTTAAAGAAGGGAAAAGCTAGAGCAGTTGTTATCAATTCAGGTATTGCTAATGCAGCTACTGGTCAAAAAGGTATTGATAATGCAAAAGCTGTTGAAAAGAAAGCTGAAGAACTTTTAGGACTAGGCGAAGATCAAGTATTTGTTTCTTCAACAGGTGTTATTGGTCAACAATTACCAGTAGAAAAAGCTCTTAAAGGTCTTGAAAAGATTGTACCAACTCTAAGTAGAGAACAAGGTACTGATGCAGCTTATGCAATCATGACTACTGATACAGTTAAAAAAGAATCTGCCATGGAAGTAGAATTTTCTGGTGGTAAAGTTACTATCGGAGCTATGGCAAAAGGTAGTGGTATGATTCATCCAAACATGGCAACAATGCTAGTTTATATAACTACTGATGCTAAGATTGAACAAGCTGAACTTCAAAAGTATTTATCAGCAAGCGTAGACGATACTTTCAATATGCTTTCTGTTGATGGAGATACTTCTACTAATGACTCTTTGTTCTTAATAGCTAATGGAGCTAGTGGAGTCGAAATAAAAACTAAAGAAGACAAAGAAAAATTCGCAAAACTTATAAAAGAAATTTGCTTAGATATTACTTTAAGAATAGCTAGAGATGGTGAAGGTGCTACTCATATGATAGTTTCACATGCTAACAACCTTCCAACTGATAAAGATGCAAGACTTGTTGCTAAGTCAATAGTATGTTCATCTCTTGTAAAAACTGCTATTTATGGTAAAGATGCCAACTGGGGACGTATTATGGCTGCAGCTGGTTATTCTGGAGCAAAATTTGATGTATCAAAGGCGGATTGCTTCCTAGAAAGTAAAGCTGGTAAAATAGCAGTTATGGAAGGCGGATTCGGTACTGACTTTGACGAAGATAAGGCTAAAGAAATTTTATCTGAAGAAGAAATTTACATTACTGTTGATTTACATGACGGAGATGCTTGCGCAACAGCTTACGGATGCGACTTGACATATGATTATGTAAAAATCAATGGGGATTATCGTTCTTAATAAGGAGGATAATTTGATAAATATAGAAGAAAAAGTTAACGCTTTAATTGAAGCTATGCCCTTTATAAACCAATATAAAGGAAAAACAGTAGTAGTTAAATTTGGCGGAAATGCCATGATTAACGAAGAAGTTAAAAATGCAGTTATCGAAGATGCTGTACTTTTACAGGCACTTGGTGTTAATGTAGTTCTTTCTCATGGTGGCGGACCAGCTATCAATAGAATGCTTGAAAGACTAAACATTGAAAGCGAATTTGTAAACGGTTTGAGAGTAACCACTAAAGAAATAATTGAAGTTGTTGAGATGGTTCTTTCAGGCTCTGTAAGTGCAGATTTGGTTAAAAAAGTAAGTGCTTTAGGTGGTAAAGCTGTAAGCTTATCAGGTTCTGATGGAAGAATTTATTTCTGCAAGAAAAATCAATCAGACTATGATTATGGTTATGTAGGAGAAGTCCTTTCAGTAAATGCAGAACCTATAGATGCTCTTATTAAAGCAGGATATATTCCAATCATTTCTCCAATAGGAGCAGATGATAAAGGAAATTCATACAATATTAATGGAGATACTGCAGCTGGGGCTTTGGCATCAGCTTTAAAGGCAGAAAAATTGATTTTATTAACTGATATTGAAGGTCTTTGCAATGATATAAAAGTCAAAGATGTCATCAGTTATTTAAATATTAAAGATGTTACTAAACTTAAGGAAATAGGAACTATAGCTGGAGGAATGATTCCAAAGGTTGATAGTTGTGTTGAAGCTATCAATAATGGCGTAAACCAAGTCCATATTATGGATGGTAGAAAGCCACATAGTATCTTATATGAAGCTTTCGTTGCAGAAGGCGGACATGGAACTGTTGTTGGTGAAGCTAAAGATAGCGTTGGAATTAAGTGGTAATTAAAGGAGGTAATACCAATGAATGAAAAATTTACAAATAATAAGGACGTAGTTGCTGCTGGTAAAAAGTACACTATGGATACTTATGGTCAATATGAAGTTGGCATGGTAAAAGGTGAAGGTTCTTACCTTTGGGATGCTGATGGAAAGAAATATATTGACTTATTACAAGGCGTTGCAGTTAATGCATTAGGACATTGCTATCCAGATGTAGTTAAAGCTACTCAAGAACAAGCAGCTACACTTACTCAATGTGCAAACTATTTCTACATTGAACCAGGTGTTAGACTAGCAAAAATTATTATTGAAAATTCTTGCATGGATAAAGTTTTCTTCAGTAACTCAGGTGCTGAATCAAACGAAGGAGCAATGAAACTTGCTCGTAAATATCAAAAAATGCAAGGACATCCAGAAAGATATGAAGTTATAAGCTTCAAACAATCTTTCCATGGAAGAACTTTAGCTACATTAACAGCTACTGGACAAGATAAATCTCACTTAGGTTTTGAACCACTTCCAGCAGGATTTAGATATGCACTTCTAAATGACATGGAATCTGTTAAACAAGAATATAATGCAAACACAGCTGCAATAATCATCGAACCTGTACAAGGTGAAGGTGGAGTTATTCCATGTACTGAAGAATTCTTAAAAGAACTTCGTGCATTCTGTACTGAAAAAGATATTGTTTTAATCTTTGATGAAGTTCAAGTTGGATGCGGAAGAACTGGATATCTATTTGCTCACCAAGGATATGGCGTTGAACCAGACGTTATGACACTTGCAAAAGCTTTAGGTAATGGTATTCCAATTGGTGCATTCTGTGCTAGAGGAAAATTCGCAGATGTATTAAAACCAGGTAACCACGGAACTACTTACGGTGGTAACCCAATAGCTACAGCTACTGCAGCAGCAGCTTTAACAGCTATTATTGAAAACAAACTTCCTGAAAGAGCTCAAGAAATGGGTGCTTACCTTCAAGAAAGATTAAATGAAATGAAGAAAAAACATCCAGTTATTAAGGAAGTTAGAGGTAGAGGTTTAATAGTTGGTGCAGTTCTTGATGTGGAAGATGCTCACGTAGTAACAAATCCATGTTTTGAAAAAGGTCTTATCCTTAACTGTACAGCAGGAAATGTATTAAGATTTGTTCCAGCTTTAAATATACCAAAAGAAACATTAGACGATGCACTAGAAATTCTTGAACAAGTGCTAACTGAAATTGGTAAATAATTAATTTAATTAGATTTTGCTTGGCAGATTTGCTGCCAAGCAAAACAAAAATAAATCTTAGGATTTAAATTTTTTTAAATAACTTAAGAAAACGATTTATTAAAAGGCGGTTTTTATATTATGGAAAATAACAAAAAACAACAAGAGATAAAAGAAGGCAGAATGCCTCATCTTTGGGAAGCATTATTATCATTAGCTATCTTAATTGGCGTATTAGCAGTAGGTATTATAGTTTATCATGTTGACCCACACGTTCCAATGTTTGTTGGTGCTTGCGCAGCAGCATTAATGGCATTAAAACTTGGATATAAGTGGGATAGAATTGAAAAAATGATGATGGACGGTATTTATAAAGCCCTTCAATCAGTAATTATTTTGATTATCATAGGTATATTAGTTGGTATTTGGGTAGATGCAGGTGTTGTACCAGCAATGATTTATTATGGATTAAAGATTATTCACCCAAGTATCTTCTTAATAGCAGCTTTAATTATATGTTCAATTACATCCCTTGCAACTGGTACTTCTTGGGGTACAGTTGGTACAATGGGTATCGCTCTTATGGGTATTTCATTAGGACTTGGAATTAACCCAGCAGCAACAGCAGGTGCTTGTCTTTCAGGAGCATACTTTGGCGATAAAATGTCTCCATTATCAGACACAACAAACTTAGCACCAGCTATGGCAGGTACTGACGTTATAACTCACGTTAAGTTCATGATTTTACCAACAGTTGTTGCGTATACACTATCAATTATATTTTTCGGAGCATTAGGGTTCCATTATTATCAAGGTGGTGGAGCTGACTTAAGTTCAGTTGCTGAAATTTCAAATGCTCTTAAAGCTTCATTTACAATCAACCCATTCCTATTAGTTCCACCTGTCGTAGTTATTGTTTGTGTAGCTATGAAAATGCCAGCTATTCCTGGTATAGCTATAGGAGCTTTTGTTGGTGCAGTAATGGGTGCTTTATTTGGAAATTCAAATTTAGGTACAATACTTGACTGTGGTATGAACGGATTTGTTTCTGAAACAGGACTTGAATCAGTAGATAATCTACTTTCAACTGGTGGTCTAATGAACATGATGAATTCAGTTTCCATGACTTTAATAGCTATGATGTTCGGTGGTATCATGGAAGATACAAAACAACTTCAAGTTATTGTTAATAAGTTAAAACCACTTGCTAACACACCAGCAAAACTTGTTATTCTTACAGAAGTAACTTGTTTCGCATCTAATGCTACAATGCCAGAACAATACATTTCAATCGTAGTTCCTGGTCGTATGTATGCAGAAGAATATCACAACATGGGTCTACATCCAAAAACTTTATCAAATGCTCTTGAAGGTGCAGGTACAGTTTCAGGTGCAATGATTCCATGGAACACTTGTGGTGTTTATATGTCAACAACATTAAAGATGAGTGTAGGACAATACTTACCTTACCTATTCTTCAACTACACTATGCCTATAGTAGTTGCTATTATGGCACTTGCAGGTTTAACATGTGCTGATATGGAAGGTAATAGATTAAATGCTAAACAAGCAAATTCTAAGGTAGTAACATGGCCAACAAAACCAATAGACGGAACAGTTCGTATTTAACTTATCCTTATATTGTTTGCAATTTAAATAAACTTAGAGATAATTTGGCAGCGCTTACTAAGCGTTGCCAAATTTATAATGTATCAATAGTTGGAGTTATAAAAGGCTTTAACGGCATTGCTGAAATTGCTAAAGTTTATGATGGAAAGGTTGATTTTATTGCTTCGTCAAGATTAGAACAGCTAAACGTGATCAAAGAATTAAATTTGCAAACACCTCTGATGTGCATAAGAATTTCTATGCCTTCTGAAGTAGATGAACTTGTGAGAATTTGCCAAATTTCTTTGCAGTCAGACCCTAGTGTAATTAAATTAATAAATGAAGCTGCAAAAAAACAAGGACTTATTCATAAAATTGTTTTAATGGCAGATATAGGGGATCTGAGAGAAGGCTTCTGGAATAAAGATCATCTATTTGAAGAAGCTTTAAAAATTGAAAATGAATACGATAATTTATATTTAGCAGGAGTAGGAACTAATTTAGGATGTTATGGCTCTATTGTTGCAACTCCGGAAAAACTTCAAGAACTTGTCGATATTAAAGATGAAATCGAAAAAAGAATTAATAGAAAAATTGATATAGTTTCTGGAGGAGGTTCTTCTTCATTATTAACCTTGTTAGATAAAAAAATCCCTGAAGGTATTAATGAATTAAGGCTGGGTGAGTCAGTGTTAATGGGTCTTGGTACTTGGGGACTTGACCTTGACTATTTGCATGATGATGTTTTTGAATTATGGACTCAAGTAGTAGAGGTGGAAACAAAGCCTTCTTTTCCTGTAGGTCAAAGAGGTGTAGATGCCTTTGGAAATGTTGTTGAATATGAAGATATAGGTATTCATACAAGGGCAATTGTTTCTATTGGTAAACTAGATTATGGTAATGATCCCTTCGCTCTTAAAGCATTCGATAAGAATATTAAGGTACTTGGAGCATCATCTGACCATACAATTTTAGATGTTACTAATGCAAAAGAGCCAACAAAAGTTGGAGATATAATCAAGTTTAAAATTTCATATTCAAACTTGATATATCTTACTAACACAAATACAGTAAGATTAATAGTTAGAGATTAAAAAAAGGACTTCAATGCAGAAGTCCTTTTAAAATTAAATTAATATTATTCACTTGCAAAATTGTCGAAATAACCTTGGATTAAAATAACTGGAGTTCCCTTATCACCACTACCACTGGTCAAGTCGCATAGTGAACCAAGAAGGTCTGTAATTCTTCTTGGAGTGGTTCCTAGTGTTTCATTAGTTCCAACTAAATTTGCATTTTTGTGAGAAATCTTATCTTTCATAGCTTTAGTAGCTTCTTCGGTATTCATATCTTTAAGGTCTGTGTCAGCAATATATTTTATTTTTAATTCATTTGGTTGACCAACAAGTCCTTTTGTATGAGCAGGAGAAACAACTGGGTCAGCAAGTTCCCAAATTTTTCCAACTGGGTCTTTGAAAGCACCATCTCCATAAATCATAACTTCTATTTCTTTTCCATATAAGTCTTTTAGTGATTTTTGTAAATTATCTACAAAATCTTGACCATTTCTAGGGAATAACTTTAGTCTTGAGTCTGATGCATAGTTTGAACCAAGTAGACCAAATTGTTCGTTAAAGCCACTACCATCAATACTTTCAGTCATGATATCATCAAGAGCAAGACAAACTTTAGCACCTGCATCCTTCAAAATTCTTTTAATATTAAAACGTGTGTGAGTGGAGCAAATTAATGCTTCGTCAGTATATTTTAAAATTGTGACAGGGTTATTAGAAAAATGAATTTCGCAGTCATTATCTTTGCATATATCCTTATATAAACTTACATAGTCAATACCTGTAAATTGATGTTTAACTACAGGTCCAAAAATTCTTCTGTAGTCTTTTTCTTCTAATACATCTGAATAGGGATTAATCTTTTTGTCAATTAAAAGATCAGGACTCATAAGAGCATTACCAACTTCGTCTGAAGGGTAAGAGAAAAGAATATGAATTTTCTTTCCAGTCTTAGCAATAGCTCTTAAAATAGTTGAAAATCTGTTACGACTTAGAATAGGAAAAACAATACCTATTTCTTTATCAAATTTAGCATTCAAATCTTTAGCTATTTGGTCAACATTAACATAATTATTTTGAGCTCTAGCTACCAAAGATTCTGTAACAGCAACAACATCCCTATCACGGATTTGAATATTTTCAGCATCAGTTGCGAGTTTTAATGAATCTCTAACTATAGAAACCAATTCGTCACCACTTTTTACAATAGGTGTACGAATACCACGAACAACTGTACCAACATATCTTGTCATATACTAACCTCCCAAGGTTTAAAAAAATTATTTTTTTACTTGAAAATTATACTCCATCTTTTTTAAAAAGTAAAACAAAAATTTAAATATTTTTTTAATTTTTATAAAATTATTTGCAAAAAGATTAGAATATAGTATAAATTATAATTTCAATAATAAAATTATAATCTATATCCATTCTAAATTACCCTTATTAGATTTTTTTAATCAAATTTTGAATATCTGATTTGTTACTAAGTGATTTGGCAATCTTAAAATTGACTTAAATTATTAGTAATAAAAATTAAATTAGAGAAAAGTATCAATTAAGACTTGAAAATCTGATAAAAAATAAAAAACACTTGCAGATAAAATCAACAAGTGTTTGGTCAGTATTTTTAGAAAATAACAGAAACTAAAAATACAAATAAAATGGTGCACCTTCAGGGACTCGAACCCTGGGCCCACTGATTAAGAGTCAGTTGCTCTACCATCTGAGCTAAAGGTGCACAAGTAAAAAATAATTTATTTTTTATTTAGCGACAAGGTATATTATAAAGGATTTTTAATATTTTTGTCAAGTTTTTTTTACAAAAAAAGTAATTTATTCATGAAATTATATCTAATTTTATGGGAGTTTTTAGAATTTTTCTTAATGTATTATAAAGTATTAATTAGATTAACAAATTGCAATATTTAATCTAATAGAAATTACCTATTGACTAAAGTTTTTTTAATCCGTAAAATGTAATGTTATAGGGGGAGATAGGATGAAAATAATAGTTTCTAAATTTGGCGGCTCATCATTAGGAGATTCCAATAAATTTAAAAAAGTTTTTCAGATAGTAAAAGCTGATGAAAATAGAAAATTTATTGTTGCATCGGCGCCTGGAAAGGCAAATGCATCAGATAGTAAAATTACAGACCTTCTTTACTTATCCTATGATTTAGCAAGTAACAAGATTAATTATAGTGAGATTTTAGATTCAATTAATATGAAATATAGAGAAATTGTAAATAATCTTGATATTACTTTTGATATAGATTCAGCTTTGAGTAATTTGGATAAAGACTTGAGAGAAGGAAAATCTCGTGAATATATAGCTAGTCGTGGTGAATTTATTAATGCACAAATATTAGCTAACTTTTTGGGATATGAGTTTGTTGATGCAAAAAATTTAATCTTATTTGATGATAAGGGATTTTTTCTTGAAGAAAAATCTTATGATGAAATTTATAAATTAAGAGAAAGCGGAAAATCTTATGTAATTCCTGGTTTTTATGGCAGTGATAATGATGGTAATATCAGAACTTTTTCTAGAGGCGGAGGAGATTTGACAGGCTCAATTATTGCCGCAGGTTTAAAGAGCGATTTATACGAAAATTGGACTGATGTTTCAGGTTTTATGACTTGCGATCCAAAAATCGTTAAAAACCCAAGACATATTGATGTCTTAACATATAGGGAATTGAGGGAGCTTTCTTATGCTGGTGCAAGTATTCTTCATGAAGAAGCAATACTTCCAGTTTCTAAGGCTGGAATTCCTGTTATAATAAAGAATACCTTTAAACCAGATGATAAGGGAACTATGATAGTTCCAGATGAAAAAGCTAGCCTTGATAAGAACACAAGTGGCGTTACAGGAATTGCAGGCAGAAAAAATTTTACAGTAATAAATATTGAAAAAACAAAGATGAATAACGAAAAAGGCTTCCATAGGAAATTAATGTCAGTTATGGAGGTTAATAATGTTATTATCGAGCATATGCCTTCAAGTATTGATTCAGTATCATTAATAATTTCTGATAAATATTTAACAGGCGGAATAGATTCAATCATATCTGAAATCAAAACATTTTTAAGGCCTGATAAAGTCAAAGTTACAAAGGGAATTGCTTTGATTTCTGTTGTTGGTAGGGGAATGATTAAGCATATAGGTGTTTCAGCAAAACTATTCAATGCCTTAGCCAAGGAAAATATTAATATACAAATGATAATCCAAGGTTCGTCAGAAATGAATATAATTGTAGGTATAGATGAAAAAGATTTTGAAAATGCCATAAAATCAATTTATCATGCCTTTCTAGACTAGGAGGAATATTATGAAAAAGATAATTGGATTAGCTTTATCCCTTATTTTATTGAGTGCATGTGCCAAAAATGTGACAAATACTAATACCAACAAAAATATAAATAATACAAATAATAAGATGGATGCTAGCCAAGATAAGGAATTAAAAAACAATAACAATAGAAATAATAAGACGGATAATATAAATAATGAATCTGCAAGTGATAAAAATTTAACTAAAGATGTAAATGTAAATTTAACTAAGGAAGATGCTTTTAAAAAGTTTAATGACTTGCATCCAAATACAAATATTAATGAATTTTCATTTTCTAAAGATTTAGATAAAAAATTAGCTAAATATGAAGTTGAAGCTTATGATCAAGAAAGAGAATACGAAGTAGAAATTAATGCTACGGACAGTTCAATAATAAGAGATAAATCAAAAAAGGAAAAGACATCTTCAACTGCTATAATACTTGCAGATATGCTTGGTGGAATTGATGATTTGGTTAATAAATCTATTGCTCAAGCAGGTCAAGATTATTTATTGAAAGATTATTCCTTATATTTTGATGATGGAATAAGTAAATTTGATGTTGAACTAGAAAATTCTCAAGGTAAGGAAGCTGAATTCACTTATAATTTAGAAAGTGGAGAACTTTTAGAAAAAGATCTATCTGAGTAGAATTTTAATTAAGACCTTCGTGTGTGTAAGGTCTTTTTTTCTATTAAATAATAAAAAATTATTAAAGTTATTTACAAATATGGAATTGACAATTGTTTTCCTTTAAGTTAAAATAATATTGACAGATAAACAAATACTCTATTTAGTTTATTTGGAAAATTTAATAAGGAGGATTATTATGACTAAAAAAAGACTATTCGCATTAGTTATGACATTGGTCATGGTGGCTCTTTCTTTCACAGCTTGTGGAGGCACAAATAAGGCTGACAATAAAGCTAACAAAGAAAACGCTACCGCTACAGAAAACGCAGCAGCATCAAGTGATGCAACAATTAAAGCTGAAGGAACACAAGAAACAGAAGGTGGCTATATATCTATAGCAACGGGTGGTACAGGAGGTACATATTATCCTCTTGGGGGAGCTCTTTCTAATATTTTAAATGGAGCAAACCTAGGATATACAGCAACTGCTCAAGCAACTGGAGCTTCTGTTGAAAACTTGGAATTAATTAACAAGGGAGATGCAGAAATTGCCCTAGTACAAAATGATGTTTCTTACTATGCTGTAAATGGTAAAGAACATTTTGAAGGAAATAAACTTGAAAATATCAGAGGACTTTGTACTTTATATCCTGAAATTGTTCAAATAATTGCTTCTAATGATTCAGGTATAGAATCAGTAGAAGACATGAAGGGTAAGAAAGTTGCAGTTGGCGACCCTGGTTCAGGTGTTGAAGTTAACGCAAAACAAATTCTTGAACTTTACGGATTAACTTATGATGATTTAGGAAAATGTGACCACTTATCATTCTCAGAATCTGCAGACCAAATTAAGAGTGGACAAATTGATGCAGCATTTGTTGTTGCGGCTATTCCATCTTCAGCAGTTACTGAACTTGCTACAACTTATGATGTACATTTAGTACCAATAGCAGCAGATAAGGCTGATGAATTAATCAAAAAATATCCTTACTATGTTCACATGGATGTTAATCCAAAAGAATATAGAAACCAAAAGGACAGCGTTTCTGTAGTTGCAGTTCAATCAATGTTAGTAGTAAGTTCTGAAATGGCAGATGCAGATGCTTATAACATTTGTAAGTTATTATTTGACAACCTTGATGTAATGAAAGAATCTCACGCAAGAGGTGGAGATATTTCTCTTGATACAGCATTAGATGGTATGAGTATCGACCTACATCCAGGTGCTCAAAAATTCTTTGATGAAGTTAAAAAATAATGAAATTAAATAATAAGAAAATTGGAAGAAAGATTTTTCTTCCAATTCTCTTTATTCTTATTGCTATAATTCTCTGTCTTTCTTTAATAAAGATTAATGTTCTATTCATAAGGGACAATTTCACAAAAGACTTAAAAAAAGTTGAATATATTAAAAAAGATAGCTTATTTGGAATTATTTATACCCATTCGGTTATGCTTACAGAAACAAGTGAGTGGTATAAGGCAAAGGGAGATAAGCTTATTCTGATGGAAGAAAGGTATAACTCTCAAGGTGCTGGATTGCCGGTAAACTTGATTTATAAGTTTAAGCATGAAAAAGGTGGAGATTTTGTTCTTTATGATATAAATGAACCTTTTGATTCTTTTATCTATAGGACAGGGGCAGTAAGAGCTAACCACAGACTTAAAATTGGTAATAAGTTAGAATATTTTCTTGAATTTTCTGAGCCTCGTGAAGCTTTAGAATTTTCAACAAAAAGGATTTCTATTTTTAACTATTTATTAAGGAGGTGCCAAGTTGGTAGATAAAAATTTAGAAAACAAAAATGAAAATCTTAATGAAGAAATAAAAACTGATAATGCTAATGAAAAAGACAAAGGCATAAATGAAGTCAATAATAATGTAGGTCATGGTGAATTGGGTGATTTAACTGATACAAAAAAGGCAACAAAAAATGTCGATGAACTTTTGGAAAAGTATGACCTAGATTCAAGCAAGCTTCGTAAATTATCAGGAAAAACTGCACTACTTGTTACTGTTGTAGCAATTCTTATGTCAGCTTTCCATTTATTTACAGCAGCAAGGGGAACACTACTTGCTATGCAACAAAGGTCTTTACATTTAATCTTTGCTTTTTCACTAGGATTTGCCTTATATCCAGGTTTTAAAAAATCAAGCAAAAATAAAATTGATATACCTGATTGGATATTAATAATTTTATCCATAGTTGTATGGGGATATATATTTACAAACATAGAATACATAGCTTTGAAGGGCGGTAAAATGAGTACCATAGATGAAGTTTTCGGTATACTTGCAATTTTACTTACCCTTGAAGTAACAAGAAGAGTTGTAGGACCGGAACTTCCTATAGTAACAATAGTATTTCTATTATTTGCATATTTTGGTAGACATATGCCGGGAATCTTAAATCATAGAGGATTCGGAATTACAAGAATTGTTTCTCATATGTATATGACTACAGAAGGTATTATGGGTACTCCATTAGGAGTTTCATCAACTTTCGTATTTATGTTTATATTGTTTGGTTCATTCTTGGATAAGACAGGTGTAGGTCAATTCTTCATTGATTTTGCTTACGCATTGACAGGTTCAACAAGATCAGGTCCAGCCATGACTTCAGTAGTATCTTCTGGACTTATGGGTTCAATCTCAGGTTCATCAGTTGCTAATACTGTAACTACAGGTGCTTTTACAATTCCGCTTATGAAAAAAGTAGGATATGCTCCTTATTATGCTGGAGCCGTTGAAGCAACTTCATCAACAGGTGGACAAATTATGCCACCAGTTATGGGTGCCGCTGCATTTATTATGGCTGACTTCACAGGATTCCAATATATAGAAATTGTTAAGGCTGCAGTTATACCTGCTGTATTATATTATATTGCAGTTGGTACTATGGTTCACTTGGAAGCTTGTAAAATAGGGCTTAAAGGTCTACCTAGAGAACAGTTGCCAAAAATTTCTAATATAATTTTAAAGCAAGGCTATTTACTATTTCCATTAATTGCTATAGTATATATGTTAGTGAAACAACAACCACCTATGAACGCAGCTCTTGCTGGTATAGTTGTAGGTGTTGTAGTAGCATTTATCGCTGCATTAGTTAAAAAAGACGGATCATTCACATATAAATCAGTTCTGCAAGCAATGGAATCAGGTGCTAAAGGTGCTCTAGGAGTTGCTTGTGCCTGTGCTTGTGCCGGTATGATTGTAGGCGTAGTTACATTAACAGGATTTGGATTAAAGATAGCTGAAGTAATAGTAAAAATAGCTCAAGGAAGACTGATTCCAACATTAATATTAACCATGATTTCTTCAATTATTTTAGGTATGGGACTTCCAACAACAGCAAAATATATTGTACTTGCTACAATGGCTGTTCCAGCTATAACAAAACTTGGTGTAAACTTGATGTGTGCTCACTTATTTATCCTATACTTTGGTGTAGTTGCTGACGTTACTCCACCAGTTGCCCTAGCAGCTTATGCAGGAGCTGGAATTGCGGGAGCAAACTCTATGAAGACAGGATTCCAGGCATTTAAACTGGCCCTTGGGGCATTTATAATACCGTATATATTCTGTATAAATCCACATCTAGTAATGATAGATAAGGTAGTAGGAACGACAATTTCGTGGTTGCCGATAACAGCAGCTCTTCCTAATATTGCAACAGCCTTAATAGGAACAATATGTCTGGCAGGTTGTGTAGAAGGGTATCTGTTTGGTAGATTAAGATCATGGCAAAGAATAATACTTATAATTGCCGCTCTAGGACTTCTTGACCCCAACACTTTAACTGATATTATAGGCTTAGGTGCCTTAGCTTTAATTTTTATTAGTCAAAAGTTATTGAATAAAAATAAAGCGCAAGCAGCATAGTTTAAAAATTTAGGTTGCAAGTATTTTATACTTGTAACCATTTTATTGTTTAATATCAAGGTTTCCCAAAGCCTAATAATAAAAAAATTTTAATTAGAGGTTCTTTTTGAGAGGTGTAAGTTAGTGGATAACAGGTCAATAGGTTTTTTTGATTCTGGAGTGGGTGGTTTAAGTGTTCTTAAAGTATCCTTAGGTGAAATTCCTAGAGAATCATATATATATTATGGGGATACGCTTAGAATGCCATATGGAGTTAGAAGCAAAGAAGATATCGAAAGATATACCTGCCAAGCAATGGAATTTTTCAGAAGCAAAAATGTAAAAATGGCTGTTATAGCTTGCAATACGGCAACGTGTTATGGAATAAAAAAAGCAAGAGAACTTTTTGATTTTCCAATTTTTGGCGTTGTTGAGCCTGCAGTCAAAGAATCTTTGCACAAGAGTAAATCAAAAAAAGTAGCTTTACTTGCAACAGAAGGTACAGTTAATAGTGGGGTATATGATAAGTTTTTTGAATCCTATTCATCAAATATTTATATAAAGGAGATAGGCTGTCCAGATCTTGTCCTTGCCATTGAAAATGGGGATTTAAGAGATGAAGTAATAGTGCCTGTCATCAATAAATATTTAGATAAATTTGAGGATTTTGAATATGATACTTTGATTTTAGGCTGTACTCATTTTCCTATAGTTGAAAATACTTTTAAAAGAATTTTGGCTAAATTCGATAGGAAGGTTCAACTTGTCGACCCTGCTGAGATTACTATAAATGAACTTAAAGAATATTTGGAAAACCACGATATGTTAGGTGATCATGATGAAGAATCAATTGATTTTTATGTTTCTTCACATAAGGAGAAATTTAAAAGTACCTTAGAAAAATTGATCAGCGTTAATGATTACAAAATCAGTTTAAGTGAAAAAGTATTAGATTAATTACAAATTTATCTTTAAAAAAAGATATAAGAGTTAGTCACATGCTAGCTCTTATATCTTTTTAATTTCTTATTAAATTCTTATTAAAATAATAAAAATAATATTTAAGTCTATTTATTTTTATTATTTTTATTAAGATTATATATTATTTTTAAGCCTTCAAATATTAAAAATTTATCTCTATGAATGCTTGAATTTTCAACATCATCTAAAAGCTCAGAGAAATCTCCTGTTAAAACAATATTAATCTTATCATTATTTAAGTCATTACTGTTTTTTATGTCGCTTATAATACCCTTACAGGCATTAATATAAGACCTGTATAGACCTGAGATCATTGCAGATCTTGTAGAGTTGCCAATAATCTTTTCTTGAGCAACAATCTCCACATTAGGAAGTTTTGCACTTTCTTTTTTTAAGACTTCTTGGCAAAGGTCTATTCCGGGAAATATTAGACCGCCAATAAATTTATTTTCTTTATTAATCATATCTATTGTTGTTACATGGGACATATTAACTATTAAAAGCGGGCTTTTCGTTGATGATAAACCAGCTACAGCCATGGTTATCCTGTCTGAACCAACTTCCTTTGGATTCTCGCATTTAATATCTAAACCCGTTTTTATACCTGTTCCTACAAAAATAACATTCTTATTAAATAAATTTTTAATAAGTTTTTCAAAAAAAATTGTAAACTCTGGCACAACATTTGAACCGATAACATCATCAATATCTTGTAATTTAATGTTTCTTTCCATGATTAAGTTCTTGATAAGAAAAGATAATTCATCTATAGACCTATTTATGTCAGTTTTTATTTTGAAATTACCTATTAATTTTTCATCATCAAATATTCCAAATTCAATAAATTTATTATTTATATTAGCGGCAAGTAACATGAAAAAACCTCTTAATTATTAAAATTCTTTGGATAGTTTTAAAGCTTTTACCACTGCACTTGTAATAATTACAGAGATAATAGCTTCAGGAATCCCACTTGTTATAGATACTCCAAGAATAGCAGCCTTGGCATTTTCAAGAGGCATATTCATAGCCTCCATATATCTTTTTGCATAAAATAAATAAATTCCACCAAGTACAAAAATTGTATTTGTCATAGAGCCAATAAAAGCTCCTACAACTACTGGGAAATTATCATCAATTTTTAAAAATGAATATATAGTCATAGCAAGAGATGCAGCTAAAAATATCCCCATACATATTTTATTTAACTGTGACATATCAGCGAATCCATTAATGCATTGAAAAGCTAAAAAAATTGAAATGACTGACCATATAATTCTTGATAAAATTTTAATTTTGTCAGTTTTTAAGTTTTTAAGTAAAGACCAAGCGTAATATGAAGTTATACCTATTAAAACTCTTGGAAATATGGAAATTAAAGGATTATAAAAAACGAATGCAACAGGCGATGCGTTTTTTAAAAGTGCGTTTAAAAGTGAACTTATTCCGAAAATAAGACCAACTAAAGCTCCCACAATAGGACCTTCTACAATACTAGCTATTATTACTGGGATATGCATAGTTGTCGCATTAATTACACCTAATGGTATAAATCCCAAAGGGGTCATTCCTAAAACAATGGTTATTGCCCCAAGTACAGAAACTAAAATTAGTTTCCTGGCATTTAAGCCGTCTTTTCTTAATGTATTATTCATTTATTCCTCCTGATGCAGCTCAATGATACTGCTCAATATTTAGAATCTACTTACTAATCTCTTTATAAGATATTAATCCATAAGAGGCATGGCTACAATAAATAGCATTGGCAATTGATCTAGCTATAGATTTTGCAGCAAGCATACCTACAAGGGAAACATCTGCCTTGACCTTTCCTGTTGAACATGTAAAAATAGTATCTCCATCAAACATAGTATGAACGGGATTTATTGCTCTTGCATATCCGTCATGAGCCATCTGTGAGACCTTATTACAATTAGCTTTTGTTAAAAGGGCATTGGTTGTTACTAAAGAAATTGTTGTGTTAGTAGCTCTATTAAAAGCATTGTAGTCTGAATTCATATTTTTGTAAAGGTCTTCGGTAGATAAAAATTTATAGTTTTTCCTATCGTAACATCCTGCGATTTGAATTGACTTTTCGTAATCAAAAATATCACCAAAAGCATTAAGAACCGTAATAGATGAAACTAATAAATTACCAACTTTTAAACTTGATTGACCAATACCAGATTTCATTGCATAATCATTGCCTAAAATTTTTCCAACACTGGCACCACAACCTGCACCAATATTTCCCAAGCTCTTATCATTATCACTGATATTTAATGAGGCTTTGTAACCCATTTCATGATCAGGTCTAACAAAGGGATTTCCAATACCCAAATCAAAAATTACAGCCCCCACAACAATAGGTACTTTACAAACACTTACATCCATACCTATATTTTTTTCTTCTAAATATTTCATAATGCCACTTGCTGCAGAAAGTCCGTAGCTAGAGCCTCCGGATAAAAGAACACCATGAACTTTTTCAACAAGATTTTCAGCCTTTAATAGGTCTGTTTCTCTAGTCCCTGGAGCAGAGCCTCTCACATCAACTCCACAAGTAGCACCCTCAGGAAATATTGCAACGCTTACTCCTGTAGCTGCTTTTTTATCTTGGTAATGACCAAGATTTACCCCATCGACATCTGTCAAAAATCCTTGATACATTTTTTAACCTCCTTTAATAGATAATTTAATTATAACAAAGCTTGTCGGAATTTCCATAAAGCAAAATAATTAATGAGACTGACATAAATTATGCGAAAATTTATTTTTGAGCCATTAAGCTTATATAATAAAATTTAATTTTCATTTTCTTAAAAATTAGTATGACATTTTTAAATAAAATTTACAAAAACTATGGTAAAAATTTAAACTATGTTATAATTAGTGTGGTGAGTTCATGAAAGAGATAGTTTTTGATTTTAATCCTTTGGGGAATTTTTCCTTATCTGCTGAAGTTTACGAGCTTTACTACTCAAAAAAATACAACAAGAAAATTTATTTTTACATAAGAGATGGTAGGCATTATAAGAAAGTTGAAAATATTAAAGACCTTAAAAAATCTACAAATAGGGTAATTACTTTTATTGATTTGGGAGATAGGGTAGAAAAAATTCCTTTTGATGAAAAAATAAGAGTTAAACCCATTGATGAGGATTATGACGAGGACCCACTTCTTATAGAAATTGTAAATGAATTGGGGCAAGAGGCTTCATGGAAAAATTCAAAAATAAAAGTAGTGGAAATTAAAGAGTAAAAAAATGGAGAAGTAGAAATACTTCTCCATAAATTTTTTAAATAGCATTCTTTTTATTTTAACTAATGTCGACTTTTAGCTTCATCATCAAGTATATCATCAACAGCAATAGTCAGTGCCACTACAAGATCTCTATAACTTTCATCATATACAGTTAATTCAAATGTATCTCCCCAAGAAAGCCAAGCTTTTTCGACTTCACCAATCAAATCATTATTGTTAAAAATTTTGAAATTTAGGGATAAATAATCTCCTTTTACATCTAAATCGAAATCAGCAGAGGAAATCTCTAAAGATTTTTTAAAAAATGCGAAATTTTCTTTAATTTCAATTAAT
>NZ_AEAA01000139.1:0-506 GCF_000179335.1 Peptoniphilus sp. oral taxon 836 str. F0141 | reverse complement strand
TATTGAAGATACAAGTGAAGACGAAAATATTATTCTAATCAGGGATTTACGCCATGAAAATTATGAAAACAAAAGCTTATAGTCTAGTTGAACTGGTATTAGTTTTAGCTATTATGAGTATTTTAATTTCAGCTATTTCACTAAAAGCTGGAGTTATTGAAAATTACAAGGCAAAAAATCAAATTAAAAAATTAGTATTAGACTTAAATTATGTTAGAAATTTTGCTCAAAAAACTAACACAAGGACAAGTTTAATCATAGGAAATGAAGGCTACTTTTTTGATCTTTTAGGAGAAAAGGAAGAAGTAAAATTTTCAAAATTGATTGAAATAATTGATACAAATTTGGACACAGTTAGTTTTACAAATCTGGGAAAGCCTGCTTTTCTTAACGGCTCCAGCACAAGTGGGCATATAATTTTTAAGATAAAAAATAAGACTATGGGCATAACAATAGCACCGGTGAGTGGAAAAGTAACTTATTATGATAATTATAACTATGATGAG
>NZ_AEAA01000140.1:0-778 GCF_000179335.1 Peptoniphilus sp. oral taxon 836 str. F0141 | reverse complement strand
GCAAACAAAAACGAGCCAATTAATTCTTTAATGAAAATTAAATGAGGATAAAAAGTTAAGGGGATTTTGATTTTTAGACCCCTACCTAAACATATTGATGAAAAAGAAGTTGCCCTTGCAATTTCTCCACAAAAAGACTTAGATTGTATAAATCCCATCAACAAAGCTAAAATTTATGATGGAGATGTGAATGGATTTATTCCACTCTCACCTAAGGCAGCCGTTATGTTGATGGAAGATTATGGATATAACTTAGCCAAAAGAGCCTTAATTATAAATAGGTCGCAAGTTGTAGGTAAACCCCTTGCCATGCTCTTATTAAATAGAAATGCAACAGTTACAATTGCTCATTCTAAAACAGAAAATATAAAGGAATTAATAAAAAAATCAGATTACGTCTTTACGGCTATGGGAAAAATGAAATCTCTTGACAGAAGTTTCTTTACAGAAAAATCAATAATTATTGATCTATCAATAGGAATAGATGAAAATGGCAAACTTTGCGGAGATATTGACCAAGAAGATGTTAATGATTTTGTACAAGCTTATACACCAGTACCTGGTGGGGTAGGAAGTTTGACAAATTTACTTCTATTGGAGTCCTTAATTCATGAATAAAAAAGAACTGAGAAAAGAATTTAAAAACATAAGAGATAATATTAAAAAAGAGATCTGCTTTCTCATCAGATAGGAGAAAATTTATTTGAATCTGATTTATACAAAAATGCGAGGTCAATTTTTACCTTTATAAGTTTTAGAAGTGAGGTTGAAACTTTTG
>NZ_AEAA01000141.1:0-74186 GCF_000179335.1 Peptoniphilus sp. oral taxon 836 str. F0141 | reverse complement strand
TTGCTTTATATACTGGTTCTGAAAAAGATGTTAACTTAAATGTATCTGAACTTTCAACTAAATTTAAAAATAATAACAACTCTATTGTTTTTGTAATTGAATAAGAAAGTCTTATTCTAGAATCTACTCTATAAAGTTCACTAATAACATGGTCTATCTCATGGCGTGAATGAATAATTAAAGCTGCACCATTTTTACATAAACGATCTTTTATTTCTAACAAATCAATTTTTGCATACGGAAAGTATTTATCAATAGATTTTTGTGCCTTTTCAATATCAATAAATATTGAAAGTCCCACATATTTTTTTGTTGGTATGCATGAATCTTCAAAAGGAACTTTACCTATTTCGATTACACTTATATCACCTTTACCTATCAGAGCACGTTCATTATTTTCAAGTTTAAACTCATAACATCCCTCTAAGCAATGATCTATTTCTAAAACCCCGCTTTTAGGATTTATTTTTTGATATGCCGTCTCCATATTAAGGTTATTATAAGATAACTGAACGCCTTCAAATAAATTGTAGCAACGCATTTCGCCAAAACCAGTAGGATTTTCAATTGTATAAATTTTACATTCATCAGTAACCTTTTTTTCAGAAAATATATATCCTTCAAGGACATTTTCTATAATATCTTCATGATTTAATTCCAAAACTTCACCTCCTAATGCATCATAATAATCAATTAAATTATACACCAAAAATTAGTTCACCAAAAATTAGTTCACCAAAAATTAGTCTTTATATTAAAAGTACACTATAGCATATTAATCATACATCTATATTTTAAGATTTTCTATTAGATACAGACATTTCAATTTTATGGTATAATGATAGAAACTAAAATAACAAGCTTTAACGCTTATAACTTTAATAGCAAGCACAGTAAGTGTACGGACACTTACGAAAAAATTAATGGAGCAGACCTTTACGGAATGCCCCATTTTTTAATTTTTACCTTGTTAGGGAGAACCCTAAGACCCCTAAATATATTTTATAAAGGAGAATAAAATGGCAAATAGATTTAGAAATGAAAGAATAGAAATAAAACTAACTAAAGAAGAAAAAGAAGTTTTTGAAAAGAAAATGAAACTTGCAAACTGCAAAACTATGTCCCACTTTCTTAGGAAATGTGTATTAGAAAAAGAAATTTTTGTTGTAGATTTAGAACCATTTAGAGATCTTCAATGGCTACTTTCAAATGCTACGAATAATATAAATCAGATTGCAAATGCTACTAATACAACTGGTGTTATTTACAAAAATGAAATCAAATCAATGAATAAGCATATAGAAAAATTATCAAGAGAAATATGGCAGATCCATTCCCTACTTCTAAATAAATCAAAGGAAGGTTCTGTTGATTAGTATGGCAATTACAAAGATACATCCTATAAAATCAACTCTAAATTTGGCAATAGACTATATAACTAAGAGTGAAAAAACTGATGAGAAAATCCAAGAAAGAATAGATTTAGCTATCAAAAATAAAGAGAATCCTACTAAAAAAAGAGTAGGAAATGTTATTGATATATCTACTAATGAAAAAGCTCAATCCTCAAAAGGTTATGAAGTTTGGGCGCGAAAACATAATATCAAAACTATGGCTGATTCAATAATTAAATTAAGAGAACAAGGAATTAATTCAATTACTCACCTTGACGACCTGATCAAAAAATCTGCTGATGATAGACAAGACTTGTTAGATAAAATAAAGAAAATTGAAACTGAAATGAAGAGTTTATCTCAAGATATGGAAAATATTAATACTATAAATAAGTATCGTGAAATATATAAATACCACAAGAAAAATCCTGACGACAAGCAATTTGCAGAAGAATATTATAGTGAACTTTCCGTCTATAAAATAGCCGCTAAAGGAATTTTAGAAAACTATAATAAACTACCAAATACAAAAGAAATACTATCCAAACTTGATGAATTACAAGAAAAAAAGAATACCCTAATGCAAGAATATTCTTTCTCAAAATCAACAATAGACAAGCTTTACAAAACACGAAAAACTATGGGATTTATATAGGGAAGGAGATGGAGAGATAGTTCCACTTCATCTCTATTAACTATTTTTTTAATGATATACATCTTAAATATAATTTCCTAAAAAAACCTCAATATTTAATTTATACATATTCAAATACCATTGAATTCTTTCGTAAGATAATGAGTCTAATTCGTATTTTCCAATTTATTTTACAAACTTTTTTTATATTATCATTAATCCTTTTTAAACCATTTATTCATATATCATAAAATCTATTCTATAGTCATAAAATCTATTCTATAGTCATAAAATCCATACCTTGATAATGTTTTTGGACTCCTAGTCCATCCAACTTTAGCAAAAAGCTATAAATAGTAATAAATTTATTCTAGATTGTATCATTATTTATGCTTATTTTCTCTCTAGTTTCATTTGCAGCCTTTCGTATCAAATAATGATTATCTACTAATCCTTTCTTTATAATATAGTTCTTTTTTGTATTATCTTTAAAATCTAATTCATATACACCATACATTATTTCAATTTTAATCTGATATATCTCATTATCCATCATTTTAGATAATTGACTTAATGCTAATTCTTTATATTTAGACTTGCATAACAATATCATTGTTCTTGTAGCTTGTAATCTTATATCTTTTTCGTTATGAGAACTCAAGCCTATTGAATACTGAATAATTGTAGATAAAACACTATCCTCTAATTTATCAAAGTCTACATTATATAAAAATGATTTTAAAGTTTCAAAGGATTCTATAATTTCTGTTTCTGATTTTTGAGAAAATATTGCCATTTTAGAAAGAACATCTGAAAAATCATACTCATTGAAGCATAATTGTAACATCATAAAGCTAAATTCTAAAGTACTTAGAGATGCCTTTTCAAAAAACACGTCCTCGTGTCCGCACAATACTAATTCTTTGTCTTCTATTATTGAGTAAAATATTAAATCCAATTCTTGTTCATAAGGATATTTGTTCTTCAGGTAAATGAATAGTTCAATTGCTCTAATCTTGTCTCCAATAGTCTGTTTTTCTTCTCGCAATGTTCTAACAACAGAAGATAATATTGATTTTATATGTTTTGTATCTAGCTTCAGTTTATCGAACTCTATAATATTTCTAATTGTTTTATATGGGTCATCAGCATATCCAATTATAGTACCATTCTTTCCTTGCTCTTTATTACGTTGATTAATTTTTTCAACATACCTATCAATATGCTTATATGTTTCATCACCTCTGTCATGCTTTATCTCTAGTAAATATTCAGATAAGTAAAAGCTGTTCATACATTCTTCAATAGTAGTATCCAATAATTCAACATCTATTGTTATATTTTTCCTTAATACTATCAAGTAACTTGAAAGTGCATTGCAACCTTTTCTTATCTCTTCATTTCTTATCATATCAATTATCAATTTAAGTACTTTCTCCTGATTGATAGTAGATATTTTTGAATAATTAATTCTACTTAATACTTTTAATATATTATCGAAATATCTCCTGAAGTTTTTTTCTATAAGAGTTATGCATACTTCTATAATTTTATTATTATCTATTCTAGATATATTATATATTAAAAATTCAAAGATATAGCTTGCTATACTTAGAATTCTATTTTCATCTGCAATCCATATATCAACCTCTTTAAATACTTCATATACATATGAAGTGAACAAATCATCACTGAAGTAGTAACCATAATGTTTTAAAATCAATAATTTTGAAATAAACCTCTTATGTGGAACTGGGATTAAATTTATTCCTGAAATCATATTCTCAATATCTGTTGCATGTATCGTATCTGTACTTTGATTATAAGCTCTTATAATTTTTTCTAATTCTTTATCTTTTTGTTCCATTAATAATAATTTAACAAGAAAAATGTACATATTATGATCATAATATAAAAAATTTAAGCTTGAAAGTATACTAATCATTCTATCCCTAATTAACAACAGATGCGTTAGAGAACCATAAGTCATTGATAATATAAAAGAATTAGACAAATCATCAAGAATATCATCCACTCCTTCAAAATGTGTTGTCAATAGGATAGGAATACAAATTATTAACCTCGTCGCTTGAATGAGGATACAATTTGTTGTCAGTTTCCTCATTAACTTCCTTGGCATTTTTTCTTCTGCTCTTAAATAATCTTCCGTCCTGAGAATCTTTTTTTCCAGTCTTATATATGATAGTAATCATTGCAGGATCAATTTCACCTTCATCGTTAGTTCCCCCAATGATGATTTTATCTACTATACTTTCAAATACTGCCCTATCAAATTCCTCAAGGTATTTATTGGATTCAAGTAATTTTTTAAAACCCTCAAGCCTTTTCTTCAATGCTTTTTCATCAGTAAGTGTTACTTCTAAAGTCCTTTTTTCTGCAAGTAATTTCTCTTTGCTAATGGCTATTTCATTATACTTGTCCTGATATATATCCATGCTGATTGACTCATTCAGCCTTAATTCAACAAGATCTTTTTCTTTCTTTATTATTTTATCAAGTTGATTGCTTATCTTCTTCAAGTCTTTAGCTAAACTATTGTCTTTCAATTCTTCTTCAACAGTTTTAAGGAATTCGTTGGTAATTTCTACATTATTGTGGCATACTTGACGATAACTTTCCATAAATGCTTTTTCTATTGCTTCTTCTTCAATCCCTTTACTATGCGGACAATACTTCTTTCCGTTTTTAGTAGCATTGACACACTGCCATATAACTTTTGTATACTCTGAACTCGAATGCCAATTTCTTCTTGAAAGATTATGACCGCAAAATCCACATTCAAGCATGCTGCTAAAAGCATATTTTCTTGAATACTTTTCTCTCTTACCGCCATTATTAGCAACGGTATTTCTGTTTTTTGACCTTCTTAATCTAATACCTTGAGCTTTTTCAAAATCTTCTTCCGAAATGATTGGCTCGTGATGGTTCTCTATATAAAACTTATCCTGTTCTCCGAAATTATCCAATCTTCTCTTTGAAATAGGATCAACCGTATAGGTCTTTCCCATCATAAGATCCCCTTTATATTTCTCGTTTTTTATGATTCCTAAAACTGTTGTTTCCGTCCATCTTTTATTTCCTCTTGGCGATAAATATCCTTGTTCTTCAAGTTCTCTGGAGATTACCATACCGCCAACACCTTCAATATATCTTCTGAAAATATATCTTACAATCTCAGCTTCTTTTTCATTGATAGAAATGCTTTTAGTTTCCGGATCATAGTCATAGCCTAAACACCCTTGAAAGCCGACCATTTCTCCTCTTTCCATCTTCATTCTCAAACCTTTTTTGACATTGGCTGAAATGTTCTCTACTTCCTGTTGCGCAACTGAACTTAAAATTGTTAAAAGCAACTCTCCGTCCATTGTTAAGGTGTTTATGTTTTCCTCTTCAAAAAAGACCGCAACATTAAACTCTTTCAACTTTCTTACATACTTTAAGGTGTCTAATGTATTTCTTGCAAATCTTGATATAGACTTTGTAATTATCATATCTATATCGCCGTTCATACAGTCATTTATTAACCTTTGAAAGTCAATTCTTCGATCAACCTGTGTTCCTGTTATCGCCTCGTCAGCATATATCCCCGCAAGTGTCCACTCATTATTTTGCTTTATAAAATCTGTGTAGTGTTCTACTTGAGAATTATAGCTGTTAATTTGATCTTCGGTATCCGTGCTGACTCTGCAATAAGCTGCTACCCTCTTTATTGAGCGCTCTACACAGCCTGATGCAGTTCTTTTCAGTGTGGTATCACCTTTAATAACTTTTACATCTCTTTTCACTGCACCCGCCTCCTTTTTTTGTATCTTTCTATGCAGTTTTATTATACCACACTTCCAAGACATTATAAATATAATTCTGTGGGAATGTTATACTTTTTCATCAATTTAATTTTTATCTTTTTATATTCAATATCGCTGAGTAAGTGCTTAGAAAGTAACATAGACAGCATAGATAATTGGAGGCTGTATTTTAATAATTCATTATTCATTTCAACTCCTCCTCATTCAAATTTATTTTTAAGTTTAATGACATTGGTAGGTGCTTGGCAGCAACATAGGAATCTCACCTCCGCCTCTTATTCCAGACGAGCCGGCTTAAACTATTGAAGTATCATTATCACTACTTGTTTCAACGAACAGATTGCCACATCTGTTTTTATGTATTCTTATTTATCGCTCGCTTTCTTGTTTCCTTGATTTATCAGTATTCATAAAACCAAAATTTCTTTCAGCAGAAAGGTCATGGCGTAAGTCATAATTCTCCACAAGTAGATAAAGTCCTACCTTGGTCTATTCAGTTGTCAGGGAACAAGTGCCTATTGGCTTTTAGAGAGATTTTCTTTTAAGCAATTCTTGAAAATAATTCTTCAATTAGATTAAGAGGACAGATCTCCCTTCACTTTATACAAGGAAAATCTGCCCTCATGCACAAGGCGATTACTTCATAAATTCTTCCAATAGCACACTTAGTTTTTTAAGAATGCTATTTTTTCGCCATTGTATAGCTTGATAGCTCACTTTCTTACCTCTCGCTATGCTTGATAGCGTTTCATCATTGAAATACAAACGCTCTATGATGTCCCTTTCCTCATCGTTTAGTTTTGATATAGCATTTCTGACTGCCTCAATCATCATCTGTGTTTCAACAATCTTTGCTACATCAACGCTTTCATCAGCGATGTTATCTACAAAATTCCCATCATGATCCAAAGAGGAAAAGAAAAGCAGGTGGTTTTTTCTGTCCACCTGCTCTAAATACTTCTCGTGTTCTTTTTCTCGCCAGTAGACTTTATAAATATCTTCACTGACTTTTACCTTTTGCCCTCTGACATAAAGGTAATACTCTTTTGCCATAAAGTTTCCTCCATTTCTTTTTTGTCTATTTGTTTTTCAGACAAAAAAGGAGGACTCCTGCACATAAGCATAAAAAGTCCTCGAAAACGGAAGAAACCTGTTCTTCCAAAATGTTTTAAATTTAATTGTTTATAATAATTACTGACATCAAAAAGGTCTATTATTATTTTCTATATAAATAACAGACCCTACATAACACATAGCAATTACCTCCACTATTTAATCAAATTTTCCTTACTCGAAAAATATATATTAGAGCATTCTTTTAAAAGATCCTCTATACAACAGTTAAAAACCCAAGATAATATGCCGAAAAAATCTGAGCTATAAATATTAGTAGTAATCCACTGTTTTTGATACTTCTTTCTTTGAAAATTGCATATCCTCCACATAAAATCCCTATAATACTAAAACACCATCCAGCAATAATAATAATCATAAGTTCATGAGCAAGAATTTCATATATTGAAAACCAATGAGCCATTCCTGTAATTCCAGAAATCCCAAGCATAGCTCCACAAATATATAGATATATATGATGTCGCATACATCTCTTCCACCTTTGTAGCGTTGAAATGATGCATATAATCAGTAATGTTAAAAATAATAATGTGGTTGATATATAAGTTCCCAAGCTGAACAAAAATGCTATTTTCCCTTGTGTGTTAGTGGCAGGGATATAATCATGAGCTAATCTAAAGCTCATAGAATGTACTTTGCCGTCATTTATATTAAAAGCAAGTATTTTTTCTTCAGGACTCGCATCCTTGCAAAAGAAAATGTTAGAATCTATTTGTTCGTAATATTGCTTTTTATCTTCAAATGGCATGGTAAGACAAAGACGATTTCCATCTGTCACTCTAATGGAAATCATTTGCTTTTTCCCTTGTATTTTTCCAACATTTTTCAATGCAGAGCGGGCAGGAAGATAATCTCCGCTTAACATCTTGAGATCTAAATTTTCTTTTATCTTTTTTTCATCAGCTTCTGTATATGCAATTTTTTCCATAATCTCCGAGCAAAACTCCGTCTCCATTACATTTGTCAATATTAAAATTGCTCTCTCATTTTTCGGTTCTACCCATATTTGTGTTTTGAATCCGTATGTTCCACCTTCATGTCCATGCATTTCCGGATTATTCGCATATTGCCAGAAGCCGTGAGATAAACCTGAATTTGCACCATAGGAGCGATAGGTTTCTGTAAACATTTCTTTTTTAGTATGAGGATTATTAAACAATAGATTATCTTTATCATTATTTTTAGCCAGCTCTTGTGCATAATTCAACAAATCCCCAGCTGAGCCATTCATTCCACCAGCAGGGTACATTCTTAAATACATATTCGGTTCTTTGCGGAATCCCTTTTCAAAAAAAGAATAACCGACTGCCTTTCTTGCCAAAATCGTAGGATTATCATTTTGAAATGGACCTATCGATGTATTGTTCATATCTAAAGGTTTCAAAATGTGTTCATTTACATATTCTTTGTAATTTTGACCACTCACTCTTTCTACAATAAATGCAGCTAATGCAGCGCCCCAGTTAGAATATGCGCTTACCTTGCCCGGTGAAAATACCTGTTCGGGTTGATGTGAGGACAAGACTTCGGCTAATATAAATTCCTTATCACTTTCAAAATAGCGAAGGTTAATAAGCTGCTCCTCGAAGCCCGCCGTATGATTCATGAGATGACGCATTGTAATAGGTGTATCATAGTGTAAATTTTTCAAAAAACCTTTTGGTAGATAGTTGCGAATATCCGCATCCAAATCAATTTTTCCTTCTTCATTTAATTGCATCACACCTACCCATATAAAGGTTTTTGATATTGATCCCCATTCAAAAACTGTGTTTTCAGGATCCATAGGTATATTTTTTTCTAAATCAGCGTATCCGTAGGCTTTTGAAAACACAATTTCTCCGTGTTCAGATACAATGACACATGCACCTGGAACGCTTTTACCTATATACGCATCCGCAACTTTATCAATAACAGTTTCGTAATGTTCAGTTTCTTCCGCAGCAAAAATAAAGGAACGCGGAAATAAAACGACAAAGGCAAAAGCAATGAAACAACTCAAAATGACGATTTTTTTCATGATATCTCACCAACATTAACCTTGTTTATTTCCTGTGCAAGCTTAGTAATGCGCTTGTATTCACTAATTAGCAATATAATGGCAATCAAAATTATAACGACATCATTCAAAGGCAACGCCAGCCATACTCCGAGAACATTTTCGTTCAGAAAACGAGGTAATATCAATACTAAAGGGATTACAAGTGCAAGTTGCCTTAGTATAACCAATACTCCTGCCTGCTTTGCTTTACCGATAGCCTGAAAATAAGTGACTGTCATTATGAGCATGCCATAAGTAGGAAATATGCAGTACATAAGCCTAAAATTAGATAATCCTGAACTTACAATAACTGAATCGGTAATAAATGCAGATAATATCTGCACTGAAAAAATTTCAATTATGGCAAAGAAAAATCCGGCAAGACAAGTAGAACCTATAATAAATACATTCGTAAGTTTTTTAACCCTTATATATTCTTTTGCTCCGAAATTTGTTCCGACAGCGGGCTGCATCCCTTGACTCATTCCCCATATCGGAACAAATGCAAGCTGCATAACTCTTTGAGCGGCTCCCATAAGAGCTATTTGCTTTTCTCCGCCAAAATGCACTGCCGTATTATATACAACTGTCATTTGAACCAACATCATAATTTGCATGAGCATAGCGCTCATTCCCACGGAAAAAATTTCAGGTAATAAATCTTTTGCAGGTTTTATCCCATGAAAACGAACCACCGGACTTTTTTTCAAGAAGTATATTAAGGTGACCAAAGCTTGACTGATTTGAGAAATCACAGTTGCGATTGCAACAGCTTGCGGTCCTCGAGATGGCATAAACAGAATGAATATAGGATCTAATATAATATTTAAAATAGCACCAGCCGCCATGATTCCCATTGCAATTCCCATGCGACCCTCTGCCCTTATTACCATATTTGCACCCTGCATAAAATTTACGAATATGGAGCCGAGATATACTGTTCTTAAATAAGAAACACCCATCTCCATCACTTCACCGCCGGCACCAGATAAGCGTAAAAATTCAGGAGCAAATATGATACCGATAATCATAACTACTGATGATAAAACGATTACCAAGAAAGTTAGATTTCCTATAATCTTATCCACGGTTTCTTTATCTTTTTTTCCGATTGCCCGAGAAAGTACAGAGCCCGAACCTATCCCAAGAAGAACAGCAATCGCATTATTGATTAATACAAACGGAGATGCCGCCGAAACTGCACTCATGGCATCGGTTCCCACCATTTGCCCGACATAAATTGAATCGACAAAGGCATATAATCCTACTATCAGTTGACCCAAAATTGCCGGCAAACTAAGATGAATCATCAATTTCCAAGGATTTTCCATAAGTAATTTATCACGAACATCCATTATAAAAACCCTCCTTGTCCTTTATTTTTGCGTTTTATCGATACTTATTCTGTATTCACAGCAAGCATCCATAAATTCCTCATCATGAGTGATTACCAAAATAGTTTTTTCTTTTTCTGCAGCTTTCTTTAGTTCCCTTGCAATCAAAAACATATTTTCGGCATCCAAGCCACTGGTCGGTTCGTCAAGTATCAAAATATCTTTACCTGACAACAACGCACAGCATACTGCAAGTCTTTGTTTTTGACCTCCCGACAAGGAAGCAGGATGAGAATCTTTATATTCGTATAAACACATATCCTTAAGCAATTTTTTTGCATTTTCTAAATTCTCTGCATCATATTTTGTTCCAAGCAAAAGTTCTTTTGAAATGCTTTCTGTAAAAAATTGTGTCCCTGTGTCATTTGAACAGTAATAGGTATGTTTGCAAAGTTCTCTGTACCCTGCCTTCTCACCATGAATATAAACATTACCTTCTGTTAATTTTTCAAGTCCGCTTAAAATTAAAGCTAAACTGGTTTTTCCCGCACCATTGTTGCCTGTGATTGCAGTAACACTTTTCTCATTAGCAAAAATATCCACATTTTTTAATATTTGTTTTTTATTTTTCTTGAGAGAGAGCCTTTCTCCTTGTATTGCAATATTGTCCGTTCGGGGTGGGGCAATCTGTTTTGTAAAAGGTTTATTTATAATACGGCGAAGTCCCTTTGAAATGCGTTCCAAGTCATTCATTGTACTAAATTCTAAAGAAGAATATTCATGCTGTATCTGTCCGTCTTTCATATATAAATACCTGTCGGCAAGTTCTTCTGTCCAACTGAGACGATGCTCGGCAATCAGCAATGTGTATCCTGCTTTCTTTAACTGCATAAGGATGTTTTTCATTTGAATGATGCCGTCTTTGTCCAGATTTGCAGTCGGCTCATCAAACACAAAAACCTCCGGATGCATTGCATATACAGAAGCTACTGCTGCTCGTTGTTTTTCACCACTTGAAAGCAAATCTAAGGAAATCTTTCCTATGTTTTCCAATCTCATCTTATGAATAGCATCCTTTGTTCTTTTTTGAATTTCAAACTTTGAGAAACCGTAATTTTCACATCCAAATGCTATTTCACCCTCAAGCTCTGATGAAAAGAATTGTCTTTGAGGGTCTTGAAATATGCTGCCAACAATTTTACCGATATCATAGGACGGCATCATTTCAATATCTTTTCCTGCAATTCGTATACTGCCTTTTTTTGTTCCTTTGTAATATTTTGGAGCAAGACCGTTGATAAGTCTTGTAATGGTCGTTTTTCCACATCCTGATTTTCCTGTCAAAACCACACATTCACCGGCTTTTATCACTAAATTTATATTCGTCACACCATAATTGCTATCCGCATACTGAAAGGAAACATTCTGTAAGTCGATCATATTCTCATGCCTCCTATCCATAAATAACCCGATATCAAAGCGAACCATAAAATCATGGCAAATATATCCGTTATTTCAATCTTGCTCTCATAGTAGCTGCTTCTTTTCCCCGGTGATTCCCCACCTCTTGCAATAGCTGAAACGGAAAGCTGATCTGCTATCATCAAGATTCTGACGAGTAGTGGAATCAGCACATATTCACATGTCTTTGCGGGTGCTTTCAATATCTGTTTAAGACCTGTCAAATTTCTGTTTTTCATAGATAGATACACACTCCTTAACTCCGATTTCATGGTAGGGAAGAATCTAAATACTACAAGGACACCCAAAATAACGGATGTAGGAAGGTGAATGGAACTTAGGAATGCCGAAATTTTTCCAGGCGGTGTTGTAATCAAATCCCATGATACCAAGAAAGCAGGAGAAAGATTCCAAAGCATCAGCACATAAAACTCCGAAAAAATCAGCATATGAAGTCCGAAACGTTGTATGGCGTAGAGTAAAATTCCCAATAAGATATAGAATATGCCGTAATCAAATACGATTTTCCATTTCCCTTGTATACCTAAATATAAAAAAGTGGCAATTGTAAGGATGCAGCTGAAAACGACATCTTTTCCCATATAAATGGCTATTAGTACACAAATGAATCCCCATATTTTAGTTATGACAGCAAAAGAAATTTTTCTCATTATAGAAGTCCCGTTTTTTTGAAATGCTTTCCCATAATTTTTTTGCCTGCCAGACCACCCGCAAGCCCACATATCGCCGTAAAGATAACAATGAATATAATCCATCCGGGAGTCTTATAGTAGCTGATATATGAGTCTATATAGCTTTGATCCATGCCACCGCTTTTTGCAAAGCTGTAATAGGTTTCCCAAAAGAACCAAATCGGCAGTAAATTGACACCGTTATATAAAAGACTGGCAACAGTCCACGATGCTATAATTTGTTTTGAATTCCTTTCAGAACAATCTTTCCACAAGATTGCTTCGCATATCATACCAATTGCAACAAAGTACGGTAAAAGATACCAGTTCCCCATCAACAGATAAATCATACCGACGATACTCATATAAACAAGGCTGACAAAGTGCTTCCTTACCCGACACAAAAGCAGATAATAGACAGGTGCACATAAGAACATGGTAAAACCAACTGATAAAACCATACTGACAAAATGATTGGTCATGCATACCATATTTACAATAAACTGGATGAGAATGAGAAAGAGACTCAACAGAGCAGCCGCAATGACATCTTTAATTTCCCATTTTAATGCTTTATTTTTTTTCATTTATTTTCCTCCGTAAATATTACTTTTGAGCTTTGATGATAAAGGTCGGCATCGTGCGATACCTGCGTGCCATAAAAGGATTCCAATACTTTTCCTGTAACAGTGTCTCTGTTTCAATGTTCTTAAAACCTGTTTCTCTGCATGTTTCCAAATCCCATTCCGGGCGTTTTATATAACTTAAAGGGAGTTTTTTCAATTCGTCCATCATATCTGTATCATGATAATAATCCTGAAATTTGCCGTAGCGTTTTGTTAAAATGTTTTCATCTGACTGAAAGAGCTTTGCCTGTTCCTCTCCCCAAAAAGGGAAAAGCCAATTTGCATCTAAATTCAGCATACAACCGCCGGATTTCAAAATTCTGTACCACTGCGCATAAACTTTTTTCGGATTATTAAATAGCCAAAAGGCATGTCTTGAGACCACTGCATTAAAGGTATTATCGGGAAAATCCACTAACTCTGCGTCTTTAAGCATAAAAGTGATTTTATTTGAAAATCCTAACTCCTCAGATATTTTTTCAGCTTCCTTGAGCATTGCGACATTATTGTCTATTGCAATGACATCACACCCAATTTGTGCAAGAAGCAGCGAAATAAACCCGGTTCCACATCCGACATCTAAAATTTTGTTTTTTTGACAATCTCCAAGACACCGTTCTAACAAACCTCTCCATTCCAGACCTCTTTCTTCTATTTCTTGAAGAAGAAACATTTTCATTTTTCCGGCATCCCCGGACCATTTTTCCTCAGCCCTATTCATTTAACTTTCCCCTTTCCTATTTATGAAGCAAAAGTCGCATTTTTCACCGTTCATTCCCAGTGTCTGACTTCTTTCAAATACAAATCCCTTTATATTTCCGAATACGATATGATCACACAGACAGAATATCTCACAAAGCTCTGGGCATTCAAAAAAATTGCAGGTATCCGCCCAAAGGCACTTGAGCACATCGACACGGTAGTATTCCCCGTCATCCGACAGGATTCTGCTTTTCCATATTTCATCGCCCGACATCCCTTTTTTCATAAACAAGCGGAACAGCCTGAAAAACCCGGGGATATAAAAAAATGTTTTCAAAAGCTTATGTGCCTTTTGGGCAACATAAAATGAATACTCCTTTACCAATTCTTTTGCCTCATTTTTTGAAAGCCCTTTATCTATGAAACATCGGTATAGGGCTATATTTGAAATAATGCTTCTTTTTTGCCTTTTTTTCTGTTTTTCCGTCCATGATCCTTGATTGATTTCTTTGATGAGCTGCTTCATTTTTGTTTTATGTTCCGCATCTATTTTTTTTAATATCTGTGCATTTAACTTTCCGAAGTAAAATTTTTTGTATGTCATTCCAGGCCTCCTAATTTCCATCCAATTGCATTTCCCCGAATTTCAACAAATCGTCGATAAAGTCCTTCCTGCTGTATCAGCTCCTGATGTTTTCCTCTTTGCACAATTCGTCCATTTTCAAGAACAAGAATTTGATCTGCTTCTCGAACTGTATTCAACCTGTGAGCAATCATCAGAAGCGTTTTATTTTTTGTCAGCTCTGAAATAGCCTGCTGCAATTCCCGTTCGTTTTCAGGATCGACACTTGCCGTAGCCTCATCTAAAATGACAACAGGTGCATCTTTCAAAATCGCTCGTGCGATAGAGATTCGCTGCTTCTCACCGCCGGAAAGGGTTGCACCTCCTTCTCCAATCTTTGTTTGGTATCCATCCGGAAGTGCGGATATGAAATCATGGCAGCATGCTTTCTTTGCCGCGGACACTATTTCTTCTTTTGTTGACTGCGGTTTTCCAAAAAGAATGTTATTTTCAATGGTATCTTCAAAAAGGTAAACCCTTTGAAACACAATGGAAAAATTCTTAAGAAGGCTATCGCAAGTATAGTCTTTTACATTAACGCCACCTAAAAGAATCTCACCATCTTTTACGTCCCAAAAGCGTGCAATTAAACTGCAAAGGGTCGTCTTTCCTGAGCCTGATGGTCCTACAATGGCACAGCTCGTACCTTGAGGAACAGAAAAGCTTACATCGTGCAGAATTTCCTTTTCCTCATATGCAAAGGAAATGTTTGAAACGGTTATGTCGTATGCTTTCGGGATAAGGTCTGTTCCCTTTTCATCAAGAAGGGGAATATTGGATATTGTTTCCAATCTGTCTAAAGAAGCATCCACAACTCTTGCAACGGCAGCCGTACTTCCTGCAAGCTCCACAGTCGTATAAATCATAAAGCTTGCGACAATAAGGAGCAGGCACTTTTCAGGAGTTATTTCTCCGTTCATAAGCAGGTATGGTGCAACAACAAGGATTGCGAATCTGGCAAATTTGAATATCATTTGAAAGACGGCAGCTAAGCCGGAGAAAACTTTTTCTAAAGCGATGTTTGCCTCTGCGCTTTCATTGATTGCAGCGTCTACGGATTTGTCCGAACGGTCGGCAAGTCCGAATGCCTTTATCACGGACATCCCCTGTATATATTCTAAAATGCCTGTAACAAGTCCGGCCTGTGCAGCTTGCCTGCGCGGAGAATATTTCATACCAGCTTTTTGTGTTTTTGCGTACACACAAAGGGAAAGAAAAAGCCCTATGAACATCAAAACTCCAATTTTCCATTCATAAAACAAAAGCCATATCCCTATCACTGCAGCGTGGATAAATCCTCCGGCTACCGCTTCCATGACGGTAACTGCATTGGTTTCCAGATCTCCAAGTGTTGTAGTAACTGCCGCTGTAATATCTCCAAGGCGATGCTCATTAAAATATCCCATAGGTACGCGTTTTAATTTTTCGCCAAGCTCCATGCGCCATTTGGAACACATGGAAAAGCTTCCAAGGGTTCTTTTTACAGCGGAAAGATTCGTAAATAGAATGCGTCCTGAAATACTTAAAAGCATAATCCCCAAGGCTGCCCATATTGTTTTAATCGACATGAAGCCACTTGAAAGTGATAATAGTATTCCGTTCAAAACTGCAAGCACAGCCATAATGGGAAGCATCTCAAACACGGAATTGCACATATGAAAAATAAACGATAAAATCAATCTTTTTCTTTCCATTCCGGAAAAATCCAAAAGTCGTCTGAACATCTGAATCATGCTGATACCTCCTTCATATCAAGCGTGCTGATATGTGTATTCCAAAGTTCTCTGTAAAGAACACAATTTTGGGTAAGCTCCTCATGTTTTCCTTCCGCTTCTATATTTCCTGCATTCATGACGATAATCTTATCGGCTGATGTGATAGTAGATAATCGATGTGCAATGACAATCAGCGTTTTTCCCGCTACAAGCTCGCTGATGGAGTGCTGAATTATCGACTCATTTTCAGGGTCTGTAAAGGCGGTAGCTTCATCTAAAATAACTACGGGGCTGTCTTTTAATATGGCTCTTGCAATGGCAATGCGCTGCTTTTCTCCGCCGGAAAGATTGCTTCCGCTGTCTCCGACAACGGTATCGTAGCCATTGGGAAGTGATGTAATAAAATCATGGCATGCCGCTTTTTTTGCTGCATTTTCGATTTCGCTGTTTGTAGCATCCGGCTTACCGATTCGTATATTTTCTCGTATAGAAAGATGAAACAAATAATTATCCTGTGAAACATACGCAATATGTTCCATTATCTGCGAAAGCGGTATGTTCTGCACATCGACACCGCCTATTTTCACGGTTCCGCTTCCCGCATTCCAAAAAGACGCAATGAGTCTGGCGACAGTGGATTTGCCCGATCCCGACGGTCCGACCAAAGCCGTCATTTCATTTTCATTCGCTTCAAAGGAAATGCTGTGTAAAACCTCTGTATCCTTGTAAGAGAAAGAGACGTTGGAAAATTCTATTTTTTCTCCTTTAAGCTGTACTCGTTTTACCGGGCGTTCCATTTCTTCCGTATCCAAAAGGCTTCCGATTTCTTTTACGGTGGCATCTACCATAGCAAGGCTGTCTGTATATCGCAATGCCTGAATAAGCGGAGCAATCAAGCCCAATGATAAAATAATGCAGGATATAAAACTGCCTGCGCTTATGCTTCCGCCTATATAAAACAAACTTCCGACAGGAAGAACTCCGATTAGACTTGAGGGTGCTATTGCAATACCTGCCGCATAGTACGGATTCGTCTTTTTGAACCATTCCGATTTAGAATTTTCATTCTCCTTTACCGCCTCTGCATATTTGCGATAAGAATCGCTACTTTGATTAAAAGCCTTAACCACTTCGATTCCGCCTATATATTCAACCGTAGCGGCATCCATAGCTTTTGCGGCTTTAATAACTCTGTCATAACGCTTCTCATAATCTTTCATCATTCCCATATAACAGAGCATCCCGACAGGAAAGGTTGCAAGAGCAATAAGTGCCAGCCTCCAATCAAGGAACATGAAATAAATCAACATTAAGACAGGAATCATAATATTTGCTGTTAATTCCGGTATCATGTGAGCAAGGGGTAACTCCAGTTTTTCAACCGTATCTACAAGCATCGTTTTGAATTTTCCTGACGGGGTATCCAAGACAAATCCCATGGGCACTCGTGACAACTTTTTCGTAAGTGCAGTACGAATATTTTTTAGTATAGTAAATGCGGCTTTGTGAGACCGCACCGTAGATACAGTTGATAGACCAAGCTGCAAAAGGTACCCCAAAAGAGCAATTACTGCCATCGGCATGATTGATTTCAAGCTGTAATCGCCGGCGCATATTTGAATAATAATGCGTGAAACTGCAATATACGGGACGATTCCAAACCCTGCACCAAGAACGGCAAAAACAACCGAACTTAAAAGCAAGCCTTTACATGATCCGGCAAACTCAAATAAGCGATGCAATGTGTTTTTGTTCTTCTTATTCTTCATTTCGATCTCCTTCTGCTAAAATATATTTTTCGATATTTTTCTTTTCTTCACCTCTCAAATCGGCAATTATTTTACCGCCTGACAAAAGCAAAACTCTGGAACATATTGTTTTTATAAATTCAATGTCGTGTGTAATAATGAGCAGGATTTTTTCCTGTTCAGAAAGTCTCTCTACCATCGTTCCTACTTCCCGCATGCTTTTTAAGTCAAGCCCACTGGTCGGTTCATCGAAAATAAGAATTTCTTTATCACAAAGCAAGCTGATTGCCACTGCCAACCTCTGTTTTTGTCCTCCTGAAAGTGAAAGGGGATGTCTGTTTTTTAATTCGGAAAGAGATAAGGCCGATAAAGTTTCGTCAATAACAGACTCATCTGTTGTTTTTGTTCCGAGTGTGCATTCTGTTTCCACACAATCCGTAAAAAGTTGATGTCCGACATCCTGCATCACCATGTAAGATTTTTTAATACGCGCTTTTGCAGACAAACTCCTGCCGTCTACAAAAATATTTCCCGATTTTTGTTTTATCAGTCCGCATATCGTGCGTGCCAGTGTCGTTTTTCCTGTTCCGTTTGCGCCGGTAATTGCGACGATCTCTCCACCATTTGCGGTAAACGAGATGTTTTGCAAGATAATCTTTTCACCATATTTGACATGAATATCTTTCAGCTCTAAGGTGTGTTGGGAAAATTTTTTATCATTGGTATTTGTTTTGATTTCAGAAAGATTTCGACACCTGAGCCCCATATTTTGTATTTGTTCAAGCGGGAGCTCGCAAAAATCCTGTATACTCATATCCTTAAAAATCTGACCCTCCTGCATTAAGATGACCCTGTCTGCAACATCTGTTAAATACCACAAGCGATGTTCTGCAATGATAATCGTTTTCCCTTGTTGTTTTATTTTTTCTATCAGTTTTTTCAGTTCAAGCACGGAATGAAAATCCAGATTTGAGGACGGTTCATCCAATACAAAAATATCCGGATTCGTGGCATACACAGACGCAAATGCAATTTTTTGTTTTTCCCCTCCGGAAAGTTCAAAAATGCTGCATCCTTTTAATTTTTCTATATGCAAATCTTTAGTAATCCTTTCAAGCTGCTGTTTTAATTCTTTCATCTCCAGCATTCTGTTTTCCAGTCCGAAAACAATTTCACTATCTGTATCTGTGTTGAAAAATTGTGTTCTCGGATTTTGAAAAACCGTGCCGACACTATCGGAAAGAGTTGAAATTTCGGTCTCGGCAACATTCATTCCTTTTACAGTTACTTTGCCTGAAAGTTTTCCTTCAAAAAAATGAGGAATCAGCCCGTTTACCAATCTGGTAAGAGTCGTTTTTCCGCATCCTGATGCACCGCACAAGAGAACACATTGTCCTTTTGGAATATTTAAGTGTAATTCCCGTAAAGAAGCTTTTTCCATATCCTTGTAGGAAAAAGAAAGTTTTATAAATTCAATCAAGGGAATACACCTCCTCGTAAAAAATCAAAAAATATCATGCAAATAATCCCTATATAGATTGTTACAATCAGAGCATCATGGATTGAAAAACAAACTTTTTCCATACAGCTGCGCCTTCCGACATGATCTATTCCTCTTGTAATTGCGGCTTGTGTGATTTCATCAGAGATTTTAGAAGCAGATACCAGCATGGGTACATATACATACTCCATTATTTTGACCGGATGGCGTAAAAATCCTGTAAAAGAAGCGGTTATCCCTCGAAGAGCCATGGCGTCCTTAATATAGTTCCATTCCTCAGCCATTGTCGGAAAGTATCGCAATGTAACAGAAAGTGCAATAGTGAAACCTTTAGGCAAATGCAATCGACTGAATGCAGCTAAAAAAGCACTGACCTTTGTAGTTTGTATTAAAAATGTGCCGAGCATAAAACAAGGAATAAGTTTTCTTATATAGACATCAAACATATATATGATGCCTCCGATCGTAACAGGTAATTTTGATATAACAAAAAGCTGTACCATCAATAACACAATAAAGAGAATTCCGTATTTTGAAGCAGTACGGAACTCTTTCGCCTGTAAGAGCAATAATATAGGGATTGCTGTAAAAAGGCATTCTATAACGATACTTTCATTCAGAAACACGGAAATACTTGTTATTGATAAAATCAGCAGCTTTGTTCTGGGATCTAAAGCCATTTATATAATCCCCACTTTTTCAAAATGTTTTTTCAATAATTTTTTACCTATAAGGCCTCCGATTATGGCACAAATAATTGTCCCCAAAATCATTAAGGGGATAACCCACCAATTTATTCTAATAGCATTGATGATTCCTTCAAAAGAAGAAACATCTCCTTTTCTACGCATGAATTCATCAAACTGTGCAGGCATGATAGTCATGGGAATATAGGCTCCCATTGGAGACAGCGCAAACACGCAATAGGCAAGTAAATTTCTTCTGAATGATTTGAAATTTCCTGATTGGCAAATAAAGTCCGCAATAAATCCAAATACGATGAAAAATACCGACATCATCCAAAACATACCGGTAACAAATAACAAGATTCCGGCAAGTATACCAAGTATGGAAAGTGATCCGCGCTTCGGTATTTTAGCGGTGTATAACATAAAAACACTGCCCGCAAATAAAGCTACTATCATCGGCATAAACGGAAAAGTGACAGGTGTCATTTGTGCGATACCGCCTATAACAAATGCAATAACAAAATAAATAAGTGAAAAAACGCCTATGGAAATATAATCTCTTGTTAGTAATATATTTTCTCTATTTTTCATAATAATCTATATCCTTTCTAAATATAGTTGTTAGCCTTTGCTAACCTTGCGTGAAAATTTTACGCTTTATTTAAACCTTAAAAGTCCATCCCATCCCGAATTAAAAAAAACTGCAAGCTCTTTAACATATTTAATGGCTTGTTCTCTTGTCATATCATGCACAATCGTTTCAAAAACAGCTGTAAAATATGCACTGGTAATCATGTGATGTAAATCATGACTGACGTTTCCTGCCATTTTGCCTTTTTCTTTAAGAATAGCGTAATATTTTTCCGTACGGGATACTTCCAATTCTACAAGTTCATGAATATAATCTTCGTATTTTGTGCCTTCAGAACAGCAAATTACAAGCTTGAATTCTTCAAAATAATCATAAATATAATTCACAAAATGCAAAAGATATTTTGTAGACAGCTCTCTGCTTTCTAAAGTTTTATTTTCTGGAATTAAATCAAAATGTGCATCTTGTGCAGCTTTGAACTGTTCTATTAACCCATCAGCTACATCAGAAACAATAGCTTCAAATAAGGCCGCTTTATTAGGATAGTAACCATAAAAAGCACCTTTCGTAAATCCTGCTTCCTCGACAATTATTCTAAGTGAAGCATCCTTAAATCCTTTTTTTAAAAATTCTTTCTTGCCGACTGCCAATATTTTCTTTTGAGTCTCAGAAATAGTCATTTAAACACCTCCATCAACAATATACCATCGGTATATACTATCAGTATATACCGATGGTATATTGTTGTCAATAGTTTTTTTTACATTCATAATAATATTCACATTTTTTCAATTTCCTGTTTGAAATTTACTCTAAAAATTAAATCATACGAGAACAAATTAAACTTATAATGCTAATGTTATCTTTAATCCAGAACTTTTTGAGCCTTAAAACAAAGAAATGTTTATTATGAATGTAAACTATTGCAAAATAATAAAGAATTACAAAAGTCCTTCGATTGGAATTATTCACCATATAAATCAACAAATCTGCGTTCTTCTATGGAGAGAAATATTTTAAAATTAATACAAAACCTATGATATAAATACAGCTAAAGGAATTGATTTATGGTATAATACAAATGTAATACTTAATAAAAGCTTAACGCTTGCTACCCTAATCATTCTTTTGTAGCAAGCACAGTAAGTGTACGGACACTTACGAAAAAATTGATGAAGCAGCCCTCTGGGATCTGCTTCTTTTTTTATCAATTTTTTAACTTGTTAGGGTGTACCCTAAGACCCCGAAATACATTCAAAGGAGGATTTACCTATGGCAAATAGAACACGAAATGAAAGACTTGAAATTAAATTAACTGAAGAAGAAAAGGCTCTTTTTGAGGAGAAAAGAAAACTTGCGAAATGCAAAAATATGAGCCATTTCATTCGCAAGTGCGTTTTAGAAAAGGAAATATATCAAGTGGATTTAGAACCCTTTAGAGATTTACAAGGCTTGCTTTCCAATGCTACAAACAACATCAATCAGATTGCAAAGCGTGTAAATTCTACCGGAATAATCTACAAAGACGATATAAACGATATGAAAAAGCAGATTGAATATTTCTCAAAAGAGTTGTGGCAAATACATTCTCTGCTTCTTAACAGAACTTCCGGAGGTGATTAAATTTTATGGCTATTACAAAAATACATCCTATAAAATCAACACTTAATCTCGCCATTTCATATATTGTTAATGGAGAAAAAACGGACGAGCAAATCTTAGTAAGCACTCATAAATGCCATCAGGAAACTGCTCATACTCAATTTTTAAGAACACGAAATGATGCGGGAACAAACGGAACTGTTCTTGCAAGACACCTCATTCAATCCTTTTTACCCGGAGAAGCAAGTCCTGAAATGGCACATCAGATCGGTCTTGAACTATGTAAAAAGATATTAAAGGATGAGTACGAATTTGTCTTATCTACCCATATAGATAAAGGGCATATCCACAATCACATCATATTCAATAATGTCAATATGGTTACTGGTAAGTGCTATCAATCCAACAAAAGAAGTTACCACCAAATCAGGTATCAGAGCGATAAGTTATGTAAAGAAAATAACCTATCTGTGATTGATGAGTTCTACGAGAGCTATAAGAGAAAGTACAAAATAAATGGCAAGTCATGGTATGAAAATGAGCAATTTAAGAAAGGTACTTCTTGGAAAAGCAGGCTTCAATTTGACATTGATCGTTTGATAAAACAGTCTAAGGATTGGGAAGAATTTCTAAAGAATATGGCGGAACTTGGTTATGAAATAAAACATGGCAAACACATTGCCTTTAAGCCAAAAGATAAGCAGAGATTTACAAGAGCTAAGACGATTGGAGAAGACTATACAGAAGATAGTCTAAAAGAGCGTATTGCAGAAAATCAATCTATTAAAGCCCCTCCTGTCAAAAAACGAATTGGAAATGTCATCAATATGAATAGCAATGCCAAAGTGAAAGAGAGCAAAGGTTATGAATATTGGGCAACCAAACATAACTTAAATACAATGGCTGAATCGGTTATTTTCATCAGAGAACATGGCATTAACTCCGTTAAGCAGCTTGATGAATACATTAGGAAAAGTGCTGAAGAAAGGCAAGGTTTACAAGATAAAATCAAAGAAATTGATAAGGATATGCAGCTACTTTCTGATACGATGGAACAAGTTCATACTGTTAAAAAATATCGAGCCTACTACAAAGAATATAGAGCAAATCCTTCTGATAAGGCATTTTTTGAGGAGCATAAGGCTGAAATCACACGCTACGAAATGGCTCTTGCAAAACTTAAAAAATCCTATTCAAAGCTGCCTGATTCAAAGGATATTTTAGATAAACTTGATAAATTGCAAGAAAAAAAGAATACCCTTATGCAAGAGTATTCTTCTGCAAAATCTACTATGGACGAGCTTTATCAAATACGAAAGAACTATGGAATTTACATGGGCAAGGAGATGGAGAGATGATTTTTTCTCTCCTCTTTTTAAATTCCTAAATTTATTTTCATAACTATTTTTTACGAACTCTCATTTTCTTTAGTATTCTATATGAAATAAAACAGCAACCAATATTTACGATTATGCTAATCAGCAATTCCATAACCGGTGTTTTATATAGTCCCGATAAAACGAATACAGATGATATTAGATATATGGCCCTTACAACTTCCTTTGAGGCAAAGAAAATTCCTATAAAGGAGTATATTTCAGCGATAATCAGAGCTATCCAGTAGCTTCTTTTTACAAGTCCAATAAATGCAATAATTGGAGATATTGCCATAAAAACACCTATTCCAGTTAATACATATACAGCAAAATAATGAACTACTTCACTCATGTTTACCGCATTTAAATGCAATACCGCTTCTACAATTAAAGATACCATAAACAATATTAGATAAACAAAAATGCTACCCAACAGAGTAATTATCATTTTTGCAGTAATCATATTCCTCTCATCTATCGGTATTAGCTTCAATGATTTGAGTACATCTTCTTGTTCTTCACGGCAAATAATATATCCTCCAAACAACGCTATCAAACTTGGCAATACATAATATGTTGTTAAAGACTGCACCTGTAAAATATACCACAAATGTATCTATATACTTTTTGTCACCAAATGAAAATTGTCCTTGAAGAAACACAACCCCTAACGTCATTATGAGTGCGAATACAAGCAAAAAAATCAATTTTGATCTGTGAAGTTTTTTATATTCAGCTAATACAAGCGTCTTCATTATGATAGTACCCTCTTTACTGGACAAACCAGTAAGGAGGGTACATATCAAATGCTCACAGCCTTTTTCTTATATACTCTTGAAAGTATTATCTGAGTTTTCGTTTATTGTTTTAAAACCACTTTTTATTGCAAATAAAACTCCTGCAATCATAAATACAAATACTATTAATAGAGGGACATAATTCATATTTGTTATCAAACCTTTTATTGCAAATGCTAATTCATAGTTGCTCCTGTAGGCTCTTAATACAATTCCAATAATGAACATAAAGATATAGGCTAAGAAAATATTTTTAAACAATATTTTCCCCTCTCCGAAAACCATATTTTCAACTTGTTTTTCTGTCATACCTGCTGTTGATAGAAGTTTAAAGTCATTGGCTCTCGCTCTAAGGTTTCCTTTAAAGCTATTATAGGCATTGGACAGAGCGATGGTTATAAGAATGATTTGGATGCCAAGATTTAATAGTTTTTCATTTCTTGTTTGTTCTTTATTCATAGCAGCTTTTATAATTTCTGTAGAAGTGCCATGATCTGATTTTGGAACATAGCTCGAAATCACTTTTTCGGCATCTTCAAATACTCTTTCTTTGTTTTTATCGGCTTTAATTTTTACAAAGTAATAATAAACTGGGTTGCCTTTATAGATTCCATATTCATCAATAAATTTTTTCATGGTACTTTCACTTGTAAAGATAGATATTTGATTGTCATTATAAGCTTCTAGATTATAAGGCATTTCATCGATACTTGAATCTATTTTTATAGGCATGGACTTACCATCTGCATTATATTTTAAAGTAACTTTTCCTGTATCATTATCAGAAATTTTTATATATTCATTTAAAGAATAAGGACTTCTACTATCTTTTGCAATTTTATTTAGTAGTAAATACTTTGCATTCGAAATATTATTTTCATTTAAAAGTTTTTCGAAATCCTCATCTTTTAAGGCATATATATTGGAATATAATTTATCTTCCGGTATTTTACCGCTATTTAAAGCTTCATTTAAATCCTTAGAAATAAAGTCCTCATTTTCACCAACGTAAAATTTTGTATCAACTCTTTGGTATACATGCAATTGGTCTATGCCTTCAACTTCTTCTATATCATGAACAAAGTTTTTATCCAAAAAATCACCTACATAAATACTAGATTCAAAATTGTAAGGACTTTTATAAGAATTATATTTTTCATTTAAAGCTCTATATGACTGGTCAACTAAAACTGTAGTCAGTACCAAGGCAGACAGAGCCATGGAAATTACAACAATTCGATAGGTTGAACGATAAGACCTGTAATAATCTTTTGCTAAAGTCTTTTCTATTGGTCCATTTATTTTTGATTTTCCTAATTTAATATTTTTTTCTGTAATACCATTTAAACCTTCTATTATCTTTAATTTTGCACTTTTCTTGGCAGGGATCAATGCTGAAAAATACACCATTATCAAGGATAACAAAACAATTATTAAAATAGATATAGGGCTTGGAAATATGAAATGGAAATCCATAGATTTTACACTTTGACCTAAAATATTTGATATGTTTTGATAAGATTTTGTATTATTAAGCCACATCAAATATAAGAGCAGATTTGCAGAAGCCAAAGATAAGATTGTTCCCAAGGCTATTGGTAAGGTTGAAAGTTTAAATGCTTTCTTTCGAATTAATTGCTTTACCTGCTTATCTGTCATCCCAGTGCTTTTTAATAGAGCAATTTCCTTTAAATCCCTATTATTCCATACATTAAAAGCCCCATAAATGATAAATGCAAAAAGTAGGCAAAGAAAGAAGGCTGCTCCATATTGTTCTAAAGCTGAGTTTACAACACTTTTTGGTGGAATGATTCCTTTTGGATAGACCATTTTATATTCTAAGATATCTTTATTATAAAATACTCTACCAATATCTAGGGCATGGTTCTCATCAATATTCATTTCTGATAAAATTTCCCTAGTCTTTGTATAGGTATCTCTTATATTTTTATACCAAATTTCTGCTTCGGTACCAACATTTTTTTCAAACAAGACTTTTTTATCATCACTTTTAGATAAACCTACAAGCATAGCCTCTTCAAATGAATAGCTAAAATCTTCATAAGTACCAACTATTTTATAAGTTTTATCACGAACAGTTATTTCAGAACCCAAATCATATTCTTTATTTTTTATCAAAAATATCTCTGGAACTAAAAGTTCATTTGCTTTTTCTGGCTTTTTTCCTTCCTTAATATCATAACGTAAAAGGCTTGCAGGATCTCCATTTTCATATATAACTGCATTTAAGTCTGTTTTTATTACTTTATTGAAAGAAACTTTTTCTATATCTTTATCGTTTTTTAATTTATCATAAAAACCTTGGTCAATTCCACTTATATTCACATGATAATCTCCAAAAGTTTTCTTTACATACTCATACTTGTCAGTTTTTAACGAGTTGAAGATAAAAATTACAGTTCCTAGTAAAATTACTGCCAAAAGTATGGAAATTTTAATAGCAAAACTGTCTTTCTTATTATTTTTTACAGCTCCATCAGCTAGGTCATTAATAATTTTCATAAGTTTCATCTCCTAAGAAATTTAACCTACCATCTACCATTCTATAGACCTTATCACAAGAATTTGCTACTTTTTCATCATGAGTTATTATCATAATTGTAGAATTTAATCTCTTATTTACAAGTCTGAAAAGTCCTGTGATTTCTTCAGAATTTTTTCTATCGAGATTTCCTGTAGGCTCATCTGCTAGAATGATGGCAGGTCTTGTAATCAAACTTCTGGCAATAGCGACTCTTTGTTGCTCGCCACCTGATAATTGTTTTGGATACCTATCAAGCTTTCCTTCTATTCCTAGTATCAATAAAATTTCCTTTAAATATTCTTCATCTGCCTTTTTATTGTCTAACAAAAGAGGAAGTAAAATATTTTTTCGAACGTTGATGTTTGGAATCAAATTAAAAAATTGATAGACAACGCCTATATTCCTTCTGCGGAATACTGTCATTTCATCTTTGTTAAACTTGGTAATATTTTTATCTTGAATAAATATATCACCACTTGTTGGTTTATCAACTCCTGCTAATAGATGAAGCAAGGTAGACTTTCCTGACCCGCTATCTCCAATAATGGCGACAAGATCTCCTTTTTCTAGTTCAAAATTCACATTTGATAGAGCGCGTACTTCTACTCCACTATTGTAAGTTTTTGTTAAATCTACTGTTTTTACAATATTCATATTTAGCCCTCCTTAACTTGTCTATATAATACTAGGCTTAAGTGACTGGAAAGTGACTAGAAAAAAATGACTGTGCTTTATTTACACAGCCATAATTAAATCAGTTATAAAATCTTAGTTCAAAGGAATTTGATTTCTTCCCCTTATGATATAAAAGCTCTCCATTTTGCCTTTCCATAACAGATTTTGCCATAGGAAGTCCAATCCCATAACCTTTTGAATTTGGATCTATCTTATAAAAACGTTTAAAAACTTTTTCTAACATTTCACGATCCAAACCTTTAGAAAAATCTTCCACAAAAATACTTTTATATAGATTAGTTTCTTTTAGATGAATTTCTATATGTCTACTTTCTGTAGCTTCTATGCCATTTTTCATCACATTGAAAAGTGCTTCATAGGTCCATTTCTTATCGCATATAAGATAAAAGTCTTCTCCATAAAGAGGAATTTCAATATTATCATTAATAAAATAATCTTTTAGGTTTCGTATGATATCTTCAATTAACTCTCTAGCTGATATACTATCTTTTGCCATTTCTATTGTTCCAGAATCAAGGGCTGCCAATTTTAATAAAATGTCAGATAAGTTATGGAGTCTAAGTAAATTATCTCTAAGTCTTTCTATATATTCTTCTGAAACATTATCAATTTCGTCTTCTAATAGGTCTAACAATAATAAGGACCCCGTCAATGGAGTTTTTATTTGATGGGCAATATCTTCCGTATATTCTCTTAGAATTTCTTTATTTTTCTCAGCATTTTCAGCTATTCTCTTGTTTTCTATAATAATTTTAATAATCTCATCTCTTAATTTTCCAAATTCATCATCTATAATTTCATAATTATCCGAGTTTAAATCCAATGAATGGAGAAGGTTAAATATATTATTAATCTTATCTTCTAGCTCTATTTCTTTTTTCTTTTCAAATTTTATAATAATTAGAAACAGGATTATATTTATTAGTAGAAAGCCTAAAAGTGTTAGAATATCAAATCTTGGGTTTAGATAGACTACAAATAAAGACATCAATAAATTTAGGACTATTATAAGTAAAATTCTTTTATTTTTTCTCATTGTCCCACCTATAACCTATTCCTCTAACTGTTTTTATATGCTCTCCATACACGCCAAGTTTATTTCTAAGTCTTTTTACAGTTACAGTTAGAGTGTTATCGTTTACTTCATAAAAATCATAAACCCATACATAATCTAAAATTTTCTCCCTTAATAGATTTATATTTTGGTTTTCTAAAAGCATTTCCAATATAGCAAACTCTTTTAAGTTAAGGTCTAGATCTATTCCATCTATTGAAGCTTGTTTTGAAATGAGATCTAAAGATAAATTTTTAAAAGTCAGTTCGTCAACCTTTTTTATTTTTCTGCTAAATACATTGTCTATTCTCGCCTTTAAAACAGGGAGAGAAAAAGGTTTTGTAATATAATCATCTGCTCCTTGAGAAAGACCTTTGATAACATACTTATCTTCGTCTTTTACAGTAAGCATTATTACAGGAAGGTCAGAAAATTCTCTCAGCCACTTTAAAAAATTAAAGCCTGATCCATCTGGGAGATTAGCATCAAGAAGAATTAAATCAAAATCATTAAAATTAAGATTCTCTGTCTGAGAAAGATTGTTATAAATAATAGTTTCAATATTATGCTTGTTTAAGTAAGTTTTAACAGCAAAAGAAATTGTGCTGTCGTCTTCAATCATTAGTATTTTCAATTCTATACTCCTTTCTGAGATATCACATTTAAAATAACTACAAATTCTGCCAAAGAGACTTTCTAAATCAGCTATTTACATTGCAAACTCTACAGTAAAAACAGTTTTTATATTTGGCACACTACTTACGCTTATTTTAGCATTATTTACTCGCAGTAATTCTTTGGAGATTGATAATCCAAGTCCTGAACCTTTTGTTAATCTTGAACTATCTGCCTGATACATTCTGTCAAATATATACAGAATATCCATCTGTGCTTAAACATTTTTTAATTAAATTACATAATGCAATATCATCATCTATAATTATTATCTCTCTCATATCTCATACCTCCATAATACCTATTCAACATAGTCATCATCAAAGGAAAATACATCATTTGATATACAATCTAAAGTCTAAAGGTTCTTTATAAAAATTAAAACTTATTTATATTATTCGTCCTATTCAATGAAATTAGTTCACCAAAATCTGTATCCAGTTCAATACAAATTCTATAGAGAATTTCCATGCTGACAAATTCACCTTTTCCCATTTTAGCTATCGTTGCAGGAGCTATACCAACTTTTTCCTGTAGGTCTCTTTTTTTCATATTTTTATCTATTAAAAGTTTCCACAGCCCATTATAGTTTATTTTCATATTACCATCCTTAATATTCATATAGTTGAACTTTTATTTCTTTAATTATATCATAATTTCACCAAATAAAAAAGAGTCGGTGCAGCCCTAAGACCACACCGACCATAAATTTACCTCTCAGCTTCTTTGTTTACTTCTTTCTTTTCTTTTGGTTTTTCCTTATCTTCAGCCTGATATTTCTTAATAGCTCCAAGTACAGACTTTTTCTTTTCTTCTTGTCCTTTCATTTGTTCCTTTGCCTTTAGTAGCTTTGAAGAAAGTATTCTGATATTGCTATGTTCCTTTCCGTTATCATCAATAGAGGTTCTTATTTGTCCAAAGAGCTTAACAAAATCTCCCTGCTTAAAGTTCTTTGGAATATCACTTTTTTCTCCATAAGCTGAACAATTATGATACACCTTGTTTCCTTCATCGTCTTTGGATACTACGGAGAAATTCGCCACCTTAAAGGCTTCTCCGCTTTTGTTTTCCCTTTCTACTACATCGACCTCTCCAACAATATTTCCGACAATATTGATAAGATTATCCTTTTCTTCCTGAGCATAAGGCAGGTCTTTTATCTGCCCCTGTTCCCTCAAATCCTCAATCATATAGTCAAATTCCTCATGCAGCAAATTAAGGCTGTCATTGTCCATATAAGCATCATAGAGCTTATCTAAGGCACTTTCATCATTGATACCTTTTTCCATGCTTATAATCGCCTTTACAAAGTCCTTGTGGTTATCACTTACCATATCTTCAATCTGATTTCTCATTGTTTTGTAATCCATGTTTTTATCTCCTTTCATGGCAAAAGGGAGATTCCCCTCCCTATCTTAAAAATTCCTGTTCTTTTGTTTTTTGCTTTTCTTCTGTTTTACTTTCATTTTGATAGGCTCTTATCTGTCCTAAGATAGATGGCTTATCCTCAGATTTTTGTGCGGTTTCTTCTTTGCTATGAAGATTGTCCTCTACATCGTAGGTTGACTCAAAATAGTCGCTATCCCTAAAGTCATTGTCATATCTGTCAGGAATGCCATCATTATCAATATCTTTAGAAAGTGGATCATAGAAGTTACCTTTATCATCAATGTCAAGTCCCGTTGCTGCTCTTAAATCTTCTGAATCAACATAAACCAAATCGTTAAAAGAGGACATTTCTATTTCATTTTTCATATTCTTTAGAGCTTCATTCTCTCCCTTGTTTTCATAATCAAAGCTCTCTGTTTTGATAGGCGTATCATCAATGTACTGCGTCCAAGTTTTCTCCTCTAAATCAAGCTCATACTGAATACCATGCCTTTCATCCGGTGTATTGGTATAGGCGATACCGATATGTTTTAAGTCAGGATACAGGGTATTAAATTCATCATAGCTATGATTTTCTTCATATTCCCTGTTACAGAAATCAATGATTGCCCTTTTTACATCTTCTATAAGCGGATTATCATTTCTCTTTTCTTCCACTTCTCCCATATCGAGTAGCTTATTCAATTCTGCAAGTCTTAACACCTTAGTTTTCAGCTCATCAGCTTTTTCAAAAGGCTTTTTTAATTCCTCTTTGGCATTTTCCAGTTGTTCTTTTGTGCTGATGAGTTTTTCTTCAAGCATGTTTAATTTTTCAGGCATTTTCTCAAGAGCGTTATCCAGTCTTGTAATGTTACCGTCAGCACTTGTTCCAAGCTCTCCCGAATGCTTTGCAGCACCGTTTAAGCTAAAGTTATGTGAATTAGTGAAGAAGTTGTAACTTACCTCTAAATCCATGTTTCTATACTTACCTATAACCTTGCTTTCATTGATTTTCACTTTATAAATAGCTTCAAGTAGCTTTTCTCCGGCTAATTTCTTGTCGATAATCTTCTCGCCTAAAATAGTAATAGAAGTAAACTTTTCCTCTCCTTCTGCTTTAGGCTCTACATTGGAGATATCTTTTTTGACAGCTTCAATGAGCTTTTCCGTTCTTGCGATTTCTTCAGGATAATTTTTCGCCACCTTATCCTCTAATCTGTAACGGTTAGACTTATAGTTTGCTTCCAGCATTTTAAGTTTTGTAACCTCATTATCCAAGTCCATCTTTTCCTTAATCTTAGGATCGCCTGTGGCAAGAGCTTTAATCTCTGCATAGTTAAGGGAGCTTTCGTCCACATCTTCCGCCACACGAACAGGAGTCTTTGAAGTCATAATCTGTGAAATAAATTTCTGCTTATTCTCTATCGTCTGCCATAAATAAGCATCAAATGTATTCTCTGTAACATAACGATAGATATTTACTTTCTCATTTTCGTTCCCCTGTCTTACAATTCTACCCGCACGCTGTTCAAGGTCAGCAGGACGCCATGGCACATCGAGGTCATGCAAAGCAATAAGTTTGTTTTGAACATTCGTTCCGGCTCCCATCTTCTGTGTTGAACCCATTAAGATACGAACTTCGCCTTTTCTTACCTTTGCAAAGAGTTCATCCTTTTGCTTATCGGAATTTGCTTCATGGATAAAGGCGATTTCTTCTTTCGGTATTCCCATAGCTACGAGCTTTTCTCTAATATCATCATAGATGTTAAATTCTCCATCTCCTTTTGGAGTGGACATATCAGAAAAAAGTAGCTGTGTTGACCTGTTTTCTTTTGTCTTATCCCAAATGGCAAAGACATTCTTTACGCATACATTGACCTTGCTATCAGGATTATCAGGAAGCAGAGGATTGATTAAACGCTGATCTAATGCAAGTTTCTTACCGTCATTGGTAATCTTTAGCATATTATCAACATCTGGCTCTACAACTCTATTTCTGACATCATCTGCTCTTTTAGAAAGGCTCTTTAATATTTCCTTTTGTTCTTCAGAAGGCTCTGTTTTAATAACTTCATAATTAGCTTCAGGTGTAGGAAGGTTAAGCATATCCGCAGTCTGAATATCTGCAACTTCCTTAAACATACTCATAAGCTCAGGCAAGTTATAGAACTTTGAAAATCTCGTTTTCACCCTGTATCCTGTTCCTTCAGGAGATAATTCAAATGAGCTTTGCGTTTCTCCAAAAGTGGAAGCCCAAGAGTCAAAATGCTCCAAGTTGTTTTTCTTTAGACTTTCATACTGAAGATAACGCTGCATGGTATAAAGCTCTGTCATAGAGTTACTTACAGGCGTTCCTGTGGCAAAGACCACGCCTTTCCCACCTGTCATTTCATCCATGTAACGGCATTTCATGAACATATCAGAGGACTTAAAGGCTTCTGACTGTCCGATACCTGCAACATTTCTCATTTTTGTATAAAGGTAGAGATTTTTGTAATTATGTGCCTCGTCAATAAAGAGCTTATCTACACCTAATTCTTCAAAGGTGATGACATCGTCTTTCTTAAAATCATCGTTTAATTTCTCAAGCCTTGTTTCCAGTTTTTTCTTTGTCTTTTCAAGTTGTTTTACTGTAAAATTCTGGTTTCTGTCATGCTTGTATTCTTCTACATAGTTTACGATTTCATCAATCTGATCTTGAATGTGCTTTTCCTGATATTCCTTACTCATCGGGATTTTTTCAAACTGCGTATGTCCGATAACAACCGCATCATATTCCCCTGTTGCAATCTTTCCGATAAATCTCTTTCTGTTTTTCGGCTCAAAATCTTTCTTATCAGCCACCATAATATTAGCTGACGGATAGAGCTGCATAAACTCTCGACCGATTTGCCCTGTTAGGTGATTCGGGACAACAAACAAGGACTTACTGCACATTCCAAGTCTTTTACTTTCCATTGCAGAAGCCACCATTTCAAAAGTCTTTCCACTGCCTACCACATGGGCAAGCAAGGTATTTCCTCCATAAAGGCTTCTTGCTATGGCATTTCTTTGATGAGGTCTTAAATCTATTTCCGTATTCATTCCCTCAAAAGAAAGATTGCTTCCGTCATATTCTCTGTTACGGATAGAGTTAAAACGCTCGTTATACAGTTTTACAAGACGGCTTCTTCTTTCCTGATCGTTAAATATCCAGTTCTTAAATTCTTCTTTTAATAGCTCCTGCTTTTGTCCTGCAAGCATGGTTTCTTTTTTATTTAAGACAGAAGTTTTAGAGCCGTCCGGATTTACAATTTGGTCAAATACCTTTGTTTCTTTAAGGTTTAAGGCATCTTCAATCAGCTTATAGGCGTTTACCCTTGATGTACCAAAGGTCATTTCAGCAAGGTCATTTCCTCTGTCCCTGCTTTTTCCTTCTACATTCCATTCGCTTGTAAGATTGGAAAATTTTACCTTAATATCCCATTTGGCATACCCCGGAGTTTTAAGCGTTTCAAAGATGAATTTCTCAATATCTTTAATCGGTATCCAAGTTGCACCAAGCCTTACATTGATTTCACTTGCTTCAAGCTCCTTTGGAAGAACTTTTGTAAGCTCTGCTTTTTGGTATTCCAAACGGTTCATTTCATAGCTTATCAGCTCTTTTTCTTTTCCATTCTCGGAAAAGCCAAGATGAGGAAGCTCTCTTTCCGTTTGTCTGAGCTTTGATAAGTAACTGTCTACTATGGCAATCTTATCCCTTATATTCCCACTTAAATATTCATCCTTTGTTACATAGCCATATTTGTAGGAGTTGCTGCCATTTGCACAAGCAAAAGGTAAATCCCCATCCTCCAAGTTAAAGGAAAGTGGTCTGTAAAAGTTTTGTTCTTCTCTGATATTTAAGTAGATTTCCCCTCGAAGCTCCTCAATTAAAGTCGGTCTGTCTTTTCCTGTAAGACTTCCCATATAGTCAAAGTCCACATATCCTTTTTCAGACACCGATAAGACAAGGGCTTCTAAAGAAGTATCCACATGGTCTATAACTTTAGCCTTTGTAATAGTTCTTTTGGAGAAAATATCTCCCTTTGCCTTGAAATTTTCTTCTTCATCAAGGATTTCTATGGAGGAAACAAGAGGGAAGTTACTATCTTCTTTCAAGGCTCTGGTATTGCTTAAATTATTGACAAAGCCATGCTTCTTTGAAAAGTTATCATAGACTTCATTTAGTTTTTCCTGTGAAGCCTTGATTTCTTCTTCGCTAAAATCTTCTTTCTGCTTGTAAATCACATCTTTTAAGGCAGCATTCAGCTCAAGGTAATCCTTGATTTTTTCTTTATTCTTGTCTGATACTTCCTTTTTGATAAAGAGTGAATTTTCTCTGTAATAGACTTCATCATCAATCAAGGTGTATGAGAAGTTCTTTACATCATCGGTTGCAGGGATAGAAGTTATTTCATCATCAAGTAGCTCTATTTCTTCATACTTGGCATCTTTTGAAATTCTTTCTCCCGCAATCTCGATACGATCCTTTAACGAAGCCATATTGTTCTCTTGCCCTAAAAAGGCTATTGGTTCACATGTTAGAGTTTTTCCAAATCGACCACTTACCTCACGCATAGAACCAAGCACCTGCTCAGGATGATCGACAAAGTATTTGTTATATACAAGTCCATTTTCATCTTCCGCAAGGTGTATCCAATCTTCATCTCGCTCAAGTACGCTATCTCTTTTCTTTAGGAAGATAATATCCGAAGTTACTTCTGTGCCGGCAACACCCTTAAAGGTATCATTTGGAAGCCTGATTGCTCCTAAAAATTCAGCTCTTGCTGCAAGATAGCGTCTTACACTTTCGTCTTTTTTATCCATTGTCCCTGAAGATGTAATAAAGGCGATAACCCCGCCGTTTCTTACCTTATCAATGGACTTGGCAAAGAAATAATCGTGAATAAGGAAGTTATTGCGGTTATATTCCCTGTCATTTACCTTGTACTCCCCAAAGGGAACATTTCCGATTGCAACATCAAAGAAGTTGTTGGAAAAGGAAGTTTCTTCCAGTCCCTTTACCTGTACTTCACTTTCAGGGTATAAAAGTTTTCCAATACGACCGCTTACCGAATCAAGCTCTACGCCATAAAACTTTGACTTATTCATTTCATCAGGTAGATTTCCGATAAAGTTCCCGATTCCCATTGACGGTTCAAGGATATTTCCCTGTTTAAATCCCATGCTGGAAAGCGTCTTATATATTCCGTCAATGACAGTTTTCGGTGTGTAAAAGCTCGTTAGGGTAGATTCTCTTGCAGCTTCATATTCTGATAGTGATAAATTTTCTTTTAAGAATGCTCTTGCCTCTTTCCACTGTCCATCCTTACTTTCATCAAAGACTTCAGATAATCCACCCCAGCCTACATATTTTGCTAAAACTTCTTGAGCTGCAATATCAAGCTCTCGTTCTCCGCTTTCCACCCTGTTAAGCATAGAAACTGCTTCAAGGTTATTGTTTAATCTCTCGCTTGGAGATAGCTTTTCAGGGAGCGTTTCTTCTGTAATTTTAAAGTTATGAGCTTCCGCTTTCCTTATTTGAGTTTCTTCAGTAGTCTGCTCTGGCTGTTTATATGTCAGGTTTTCAAATACCCTCTCAAGGTCGCTTTCCAGACGATATGGAATTACATCGGAGCCTGTAATCATACCTCCAAGATACTCTATATTATCCTTAACCGTTACTGTCTTTAGGTTATTTCCCATATCATCAAATCTTGTGATGGTACAGTCTTTTCCCTTGTACTTCACTTCATCACCGATGATAAATTCAGGTCTTTCAAGACTTACTTGTCTTAATAAATCCTCATCATCTGTAAAGGATATAATCGGAATTTGATGATTACCTTGCCTTACAGGATCAAGCCACAAATCATTTCTTCCTGTGATTTGATTTTTGGAAATCTCTCTTACTTTGTACTCCTCATGATTAAAATAGATGGTATCGCCTTCTTTAACTGCAAACTCATCTGAAAAACTTTCCTCTTTTTCATTAAGCTCTACTTCTTCTCTTTCCTTTAGATAATCAAATAAGATAGCTTGAACTGTGTCAGCCCTTCTAACTTCTTCTGTTTCTTCAGGTGCTTCAAGCTCTACTTTATCTTCAAAGCTAAGTTCTCCGTTAAAGACATGATGAAGCTCCTGCTCATCCATCTGCTTTTTAAGTTCACTGTCTTTAAGTTCTCTAAAGGTCTTTGGAAAATCCTCTAAAACAAGTCTTTGGGCATTTAATTCCTTTAACTCCTCAAGATTAAAATATCCCCATTCAGGTTCGATACCTAAAACAAGTCCAAAAGCATCTTTACTTTCCCTGTCATATTCCGTCATATACCAAGTCCAGTTACTTCTAAATGGAATAATGTATGCTGCATGAACCTGTTTATCCGCTAAAGCGACATCCTCTTGTGCATAAAGTTCAGGAACTTTCTCAAGCATTTCATCAGTCATTAGATTATTTGGATCATCTTTAGAGTAATAACTTGGCTCTTTTTGTTCTTCTATCTCTACCTTGCTTTCAATATTTTTTTCTTCAAGATAAAGATTTTTAGAAAGCAGCTCATCTATATGCTTTGCTACATTTGACCATGTAAGAAATACATCGTTACAATGATTCTTCTGTAATTTAAGTCCCTTTGCATCGTGCCATTCATCACTTCCCTTTGCTCCTGAAACGGCATGAGAATGACCTCCGATCCCATACTCATCTTTTAAGAAATTCGCTTTTTCCTGAAGCGTATGATTTTCTTTGAAAAACTTAGTAATTCGCTCTTTTCCTTGAGATACTCCACTTCCTCTTGAAATCGTAGCAAGAACTTCATCTTCAGTAATAAAGCCTTGTACCTTTGGAAGTTCGGTAAGATAAGAGGTATATTCCTTTCTCGGAAGTTCAAGCTCCTGCAATTTTTGATAAAGGCTATCTACCTTGTGATAATGAAATCTTAGTACATCTTTGTTTTCTTTGTATCCTGCTAAAAAACGGCTGTACTCCCTAATTGTGTCTTTCAGATATTGGGGATTTTTTAATGCCTCAGATAATATTTTTGTTTCTTCCGGAAAGCCACCACCTCTTTCTATAAAGTCAAAATAGCCTTGTGCTTTCCCTTCTTCACTTAAATCGTGATATAGATACCATAGCGATTCTGAAACTCTATCTCTTTCATAGTCCTGTGCTTCTAAAAGCTCTACATTTGTAGCAAACTCTCCTGTTTCTAAAAGCTCACTGATTCTTCTTGCAGCATCACTCCAGCTTAAAATTTGCGTCATATCTTCTCTTGCTGATGTTCCATAAGCTAAATGAACGCCTTTATCCGAATACCAGGAAGATACCTCTCTTTCATCAATATATATTCCATTTCCGCCTCTAAAGGTATCTTTAAGGTATTCTCCTAATTCTTCTACTGTTTTCCCTTTGGAAAATTCAGCAATGATAGGAAGTCTTTCGCCCTCATGGTTTCCACCGTTTACAAGAATACTGTCAATATCATTTTGAGTAAGAGGTATTGTAAGTTTAATCTGTCCTGATCTGTTTTCGGGTAAAGAAAAAGAAGCCTTGTCAGCTTCTCTTATCTCTTTATCCGTATTTTCTTTTAGATTTCCACTATCTCCTTGATTGTCATTTCTTTGAGGGCTGAAATCATCGCTTTGTACTGCGGATGGCTCTCGTCCTCTATCTTCCAAGCCATCATCAGTTTCGGCTTCTCTGCTCGCATAAATTCTATCGCCTGTTTCTGAGTATCCATCAGGTGCCCTATCAGTTTCTTCTCCTTGTATAGATCCACTAACATCTCGAAGTTGCTCTGCTCCTCGCTGTTTGAAAGATAATCCAGTCTCATCACTGCGTATGTCGGATTCGGATATTCCCTCATAAAGTCCATCTCTTCCTCCAACTGATTCAGTGTATTCTCTTTGATTTTCTCTATTATCTCGTCCGTACTCTCCATTTCGGAAAATTCGCTCGTTTTCACTAATTCTTTCCTGATCATCTCGTCGAAGTACATTTTCTTCTACCTCCTCTAATTTTTCTTTTATTCTATTATATCCTGCTTCTTTACCTCTTAAAACTTCTTTTTGAAGCTCTAACTCTTTGCTTTTTTGAATGGTTGCATCAATGACTGTTCCGCTAATGTCCGATACCGTTTCTCCAAGGCTCATAAGAGAAATGCTGTCAAGCATTGCAAAGTTTTCCTTTAACAGCTCCTTATCCATAGGATAGTCTAACTTAAATCTTGAAGCTACTGCATAGCTCACTGAGTCCCTTGCAAACTTGGTAAAGGATATTCTGTCCTCATCAGATATTCTAAGCTCATTCATAAGGCTATCTATCTTTTCATCTCCGTAGAGCCTACTTAAAGAAAAGATATTTTCTAAGGTGTTTTCACTTTCTTCATACCCTTCAGCTTTTATCATTTCTTTTAATACATCTCTATGAGCTTCTTTATCAAATCTCCAAAGATTTACCTCATTGACATCTCTGTTTTTGGAAACTGTCTGACTAATATCAAAGATATAGTCCACCTTTTTGTATGTGCCGTAGTCCTCTAAAATGGGAATACCCTTTTGACCTCGCATAACGGTTCTTCCGAAGCGTTCCCTCCAGTAATCAAACTTGGCACAAGCTGTCGCTTCAGGATTTTTATCATAAATACTTAACTGACTTCTAAAATCATATTTCTGATTGTTTCCGACAACCTTTAAGAGCTTCAGATATTCTGCTTCACTCTGCAGAACATCTTGTTTTATTAGTTCCAAAATGTTATGAAAATCATTTATTCGCATGTTTACCTCCTTCTTTTTTACAAATAAAAAAGGCGGTTAGATTTTACTCTAATCACCTTTGTAATAATATTGCATTATCATCCTATTTCAGCTTTTTAATTGATTCACTCTCGGATAATATCTTCATCTGTTCAATTGCTATTGAATTTAGTTTTTCCAGTCTTTCAGATTGACTCATGCCCTCATTTATAAATACCGCATTAAGATTTTCAAGATTAGAAAGGCATACAAGCTGCGATATATCTGCATAATCTCTAATATTTCCTTTCAAATCCGGATTTTCATCACGCCATTCTTTCGCTGTTATTCCAAACAAAGAAACATTAAGAATATCTGCCTCACTTGCATAAATAAAGTTAATTTTTTCTTTTGAAAGTTTTTCAGGTACAAGTTTATTTTTAATGGCATCTGTATGAATCCTATAATTGATTTTTGCCAAATTCCTTTTTATATCCCAGCCTAACTTCTTTTGTTCTTCTTCCTTTAGGCGTTCAAATTCTTTAATCAAATACAATTTAAAGTATGGAGATACCCAAGAAGCAAACTCAAATGCTATATCTTTGTGAGCATAAGTTCCGCCATATCTTCCTGCTCTCGCAACTATACCGATAGAATTCGTTTTTTCTACCCACTGCTTAACAGATAAAATAAATCGGTTAAATCCTGCTTCATTTTTAATTCCCTCGAATTCGGGGGAATTAAAATTTGTATTATACATTTCTTCCCAAATACCTAAAAACTCTATTGTATTCTTGTTTCTAAGCCATTTTTCTATTAAAGCAGAGCCGTTCTCAATATTTCTAACCATATCTGTCAAAGAAATGTAGTCCCTATTATCTATGGCAATAATGCTGATTTCTGAACCTTCAACATTTATTTTAGACACATAATCACCTCTCAATCATTAAATTGATTACCTTATATTATAGCATTTTTAGGGCATTTTTTCCACCTTGAAATTAGTGGCATCTTACTTGGTATAAGTGGAAACCACTTCTTTTATCTCATTTTCAATCGCTTCTAAAAAATTTTCCTTTGAAGATTGCCCCTGTGCAATATCCGATAACTCCATTTCCCACTTTGCTGTTGTTTCTGCTGATTTAAAAGTATCGGCTACAATCGTTACAAGGCTGATTCCTTTATGTGTAGCAATAAGGTTCTTTTTATCTCTTTCTACAAATCCCTTGAAAATCAAATTTTCAATAATCCCTGCTCTTGTTGCAGGTGTTCCAAGTCCTTTTCGCTCAACCTCTACTCCTTTTTCAAGTGCATCATTTCCTGCAAGCTCCATAGATTTAAGAAGAGTATCTTCAGTAAAGTGTTTAGGTGATGTTGTATACTTTTCTTTTATTTCCTTGTTTTCAATGCTCAATACATCACCAATGTTCACATCAGGAAGTGCCATATCTTCATTTTTCTTAGACTTGTATTCTTTAAGATATTTTGTAAAGCCTTCATCTTTAATTGTCTTGCCGGAGCTTGTAAATTCAAAACCGTCAAATTCAGCTACAATCTTCCTTGTGTTTTCCACTAAAGGATAGCCCACACTTGTGTGGAATTTATCGGATATAAGGAAGTAAACTTTAGCTTCACTTAAAGGAAGTTCTGAAACATCTTCTTTTAAGGAACTGATTGTCGGGATAATCGCATGATGATCTGTAACCTTTTTAGAGTTAAATACCGTCTTAATACGACCCGTATCAAAGTCATTCTTTCCTAAGATATGATTGATGGTACTTGTAATCATATCTTCCGTTAAGCATCTGCTGTCTGTTCTCGGATAGGTAATCAGTTTCTTTTCGTAAAGACTTTGAGCATAATCAAATGTCTGCTTAGCTGAGTATCCAAAATATTTATTGCACTCTCTTTGAAGCGTTGTCAGGTCAAATGGCAGCTCAGGCTTTGTTATCTTTTCCTTTTGAATAACATCGGTAATTTCTATCTTATCGCCTACTAAATTTAAGAGCTGTTCCGCTGTTATTTCATCATCAATTCTATCTGTTGATAGTGTAAAGCCATTAAGGCTTAATTCCACTGTATAATATTTTTCTTTCTTAAAATTTGCTATCTCATCATCTCTATTTACAATCATTGCAAGAGTTGGTGTTTGTACCCTCCCAACAGAATAACTCTGTTTATATAGGCACGAATACAGTCTGCTTAAATTCATTCCCACAAGCCAATCTGCTATTGCCCTTGCTTGTGATGATTCAAATAGATTATCGTAAAAACTTCCATCTTTTAGGTTATCAAAGCCCTCTTTAATTGCACTATCTTCCATTGATGAAATCCAAAAGCGTTTCATCTGCTTTTTACAATTTGCCTGATTATATACAAGCCTAAAGATGGCTTCTCCTTCACGCCCTGCATCGCAGGCATTTATCACAATATCTATGTCCTTATCATTCATTAGCTTTTTAAGAATCGTAAATTGTTTCTTTGTAGACTTTGCAATCTCATACTTATATTCCTTTGGAATAATCGGTAAATCAGCCATATTCCACTTCGCATATTTTTCATCATAACTATCAGGATTTGCCATTTGAATTAAATGTCCAACACACCAGCTTACCTTGTATCCGTTTCCTTCATAATATCCGTCTTTCTTTTTTGTAGCTCCAATTACTTTTGCAATAGAAATTGCAACACTTGGCTTTTCAGCAATTACAAGTTTCATCTATATTTTTCCTCCTGTTTTCAATATAAAAGGGCGAAAGATTTTACTCTCTCGCCCTGTGTTTTGCACCAAATATTGTATAGTTTTGGGTGCAAACTCATTCTACCTCATCAGCCTGTTTATCTTCTGTTTCTGCTTCATCTACTTCATTTTCACTTTCTTCTTCCTCCGAAAAGAAATCATCATCTTCCTCCTCAAAGCCTTCAAGCTCCTTATCTTCTTTTTTCTTAATGACCTTGAAATAATATCCTGCCCCTAATGCTCCTGCTACTACAAGAATGAGAATTAAGTAAGTTCCCATATTGCTGCTTTCTTCTTTTTTTACTGGCTTAGGTTCTTCTTTTTCAGGTTCTTCCTTTTTAATTTCCTGTTTCGGAGCTTCTTTCTTTTCAACCATATTGAGAAGATCATCTTCTGATACTTCTGTTAGGAGCATGACATTCTCGCTATCCTCATCGTGATTGATGATTAAATGAAAGGTCTTGCCATTCTTAGTAGTAAAGGTAACAAACTGTCTTGCATCAGCAGAATATTTATCCGTTTCTTTATTATCTTTACTGTCATTATGGTGAATTGGATAATCCTTGTTCGCATTATCCTTATTTTCCGTAACAGTTCCTCGTGCCTTTGATGGAGCAGAAGCAACTCCTTTATTGGTATTTACATTCTTACTTGAACCATCCATAGAGGAATCCTGACTGCTGTTATTGGCAGGCTGTTTCGGTGTCAGCTTATTGGGATAACGAACTTCTTTTTCTTTTTCATCGGTCTTGTCAACATTTGTGTCCTTTGTAATCTTTCCTGTATTATCCTGTGATGATGAGCCTTTACCCGTATCACTTACAGATGTTTGAGGAAAGTTTCCTGTTCCTGTTTTCATTCCAGAGATAGGGCTGATTGGTGTTACAGTAGGATTATGCGTAACTGTAGCCTTGCCAACCTCATTCGTCTTTTTCTCAAGCTCCTTAATTTTCTCAGTTAGCTTCTCAATCTCCTTTTTCATATCCGCCGATAAGTCCTTATCGTCTTTTCTCTTTTCAAGTTTTTCCTTCAGCTTATCTATTTTTTCCTCAAGGTCTTTGATTTTCTCCTTTTGCTTGTCGCTTAATTTATCCTTGTCCTTAATCTCCTGACTTAGCTTATCAAGTTTTTCCTGAAGTTCCTTAGATTCCTTTTCCATTTTTGAAATATCATCTTTGCTAAGCTCTGTTTGAGTTCCCTTATCTTCTGTTTTTGGCTTTTCTGTCTGCGTCTGAGCATTACTTTCTAACTTTTTTACAATTCGGATAATACTATCGCTTCCATCACCTTTTACTGTGTAGTTTACAAAATCGTCATTAAAGCTCATGTTATCAGGAAGCATTTCAAGATCAGAAGCGTCAATCACCTGATTTTTGTCAAAGAAAGCTGAATACTCCTTATATACCTTTCCATCCTGATATTGATATTTGACCTTTACTTCACTTTTTGTCTGACTTTCCTGATTCTTTGTATCCTTATTGTCTGTTTGAGCTGACGCATTCGCTACCCTCTTATATAAATCCTCTAAAGGTAATTCAAGATATGGGACACCGGTATGAAATCTGTTCCATGTTTCAATAATCAACTTGTCCTTAACAACCTTGATTTCTTTTACATTGTTGATATTGGGATTTGCTTCCTTTACTCTGCCAATAATAGCGTTCTTTGTTTCCTCTTTAAGCTCTCCCTCATAGTCAACTGTTACTTTCTCAATTTTTCTATTTAACTGTAAAACAGGGCAGGTATAGACAATGACATTTGCTTTCTTTCCTTTTACGGTTCGCTCTTCCGCATTTTCTGTAATATCTCCAATATAGTAATTATCTTTATCTCTTGGAGAAACGATACTTGTAAAAGCACCTGTCCCTACATTGTGAATTCGATAATATGGATATGTTTTCTTTGTCATGTATCTTAGATCATCTAACTGATTTTCTTTGTCCATATTCTCATTGGTAAAGGTTTCATTATACTTATCGACAACTACACCTCCCTTTTCTTCAAAGGATTTTGATAAGGAAAATTTAAAGTTCAATGGCTGACCTTCTTTATTTTCTTTTCCGACATAATAAAATCCTCTAAAGGTGTCATCTGAAGTATGATCCTCAAATTTCAGTTCATAATATGTTTCATATTTTTCAGGCGGTTCATTTGACGCAAATACTGTCTTTGCACCAACTTTTAATACCCCTAAAACTCCACCCATTAACAGGGTAAAAGCTACAACAATAGCTGTAATTCTTTTATTTTTCAAACTGGTTTTCATTTGTTTTCTCCTTTTTCACTTCTGCTTTTTCTCTGTTTACTTTTGCCATTAAATCACTGATTGTAATGTTGTTCTTTCTGCAAATGGCAATAATTTCTTCGTTTTCAAGTTCTTCCTCACGAATGAACAAAGGCTCCAATTCTTCATCAATCAGAGCCTTTTTATCCTTTAACTTCTTTATTCTGTTTTTTACTGCTGTCAGTTCTTTTTTCAAATTGTGTCCTCCTTATCTGTTTACATTTGGCGGAAAGCCGAAGCCTACTGGATGATGCTGACAGAAAGTTGCTATCCAATCATCTAAGGTAGTTACTCTGATTCTCCCGATATTATCTATTACCTTGCCATCGCCTATATAAATGCCTACATGACCATAGGTAAGTCCTGCTGTACTTCCACTACTACTGCTTTCCACCGCTACAAGCATTCCCACCTTGAGTTTTGACCTGTCTGATGTAAAGGTGTAGTTTCGGTACATATCGCAGGCATTTCCGCCAATATATCCAAGTCCTGCATTTTGATAGACCTGCGATACCCACATGGCACACCAGCCTGCACCCGGAGATGGCGTAATGTATGCAGCATTTACAATTTTCTTTTGAACTTCCGTAGAAGCTTCATACTCTTTTCCGCCTCCGATACCTCCATTGGAAGCAATAAGGTCGCTATTACCAAAGGCTTCTCCCATATTGCCTTGAGCAAGGAATAAGGCTTCATAGTGCTTTAGATTGTCAGGATAGTTTGCAAAGACTTCTCTGATGATACTGTCCATTTCCCTTTTATGAAGGGTTACAATGAGTTTCTTGTACTCGTAAGGTTCTTCATGGCTTTCGGTATATTCATTTCCATCTTCATCGGTATAAGTTTCTGTAACTGTCCTATATCTGATTTCCACTTCTTCCTTATACTCAAGGTCATACATGGACTTAAAAAGCTCATTTAATACGGAGCTTACTTCCGATACATTCTTTACTTCTCCGCACCTTGATGTAATGTAGGATAAAAGCTCATGGACATTATGCCCGATGTACTCTGTGTTATTTAGGATGTACTCGTCATATCCGGGATAATTCTCTTTGACATGATCAACCTCGTTTTGAAGCTCACTTTCCATAGCGGAAAAGTTCTGATTGATTTCATTTAGGACATTTGGCTTTGACAAATAGCTTGTTGTAAGAACAGAACTTGTGGAGTTCATAAAGCCTGTCATTCCTGTCCCTGCAAAGTTGATAAAGAAAGTTCCCAAAATAATAAGACCTATGAAAATAATCATAAGTCCCTTTGCTTTTCTTAATATAACTTCCTTTGAACTTTTAAGACTTCCGATAAGCCCTTCCTTAATGCGATCTCTAAGCCTTGACTTGTTCTGCCTTTTAATGGAATCTTTCATCTGCTTTCGCTTTTGAAATCGCTTAAAGTTATTTGCTTTTTGATACTCCTGTGTCTTTTTCAGCTCCTCTTTGGCATCTCGAAACTCTAACTTGGATTTTCGCTTTCTGATTTTATAGTCCTTATTCGTAAGGTCATATCCTTTTTTTGCTCTTTTCTTATCCGAATAGTTCTTAATGCCATGAATGAGTTTTGAGCTTGTATCGGCTGTTTTTTCTCCTGCCTCTACCCCTTGATTTTCATCACTTCCATGTGATAAGTAATCTCTTACGGTTTCACTTCCTTTAGCAAGTCCTGATAAAGCGGACACCTTAGAAGCCTTGTCCCTAAAAGTTCTTTCCTGTTCTTTAGAAAGCCTGTTTTTCTTTTCTCTATCCAGAATGGCTTCTTTTCCGCTTTTTTTACTATCCGCCTTTTCCTCTTTGGCTTCTTTATCCTTTTTTCTGGTATAGAGCTTATCAGAATAGTTTTTTCTCTTATAATTTTTCTTTTGAGCCTTTTGGCTTTTTGAAAAGCTGTTTGTATCTTCCACTTTGCGATGAAGATTATCTTCGACATCGTAGGTTGACTCAAAATAGTCGCTATCCCTAAAGTCATTGTCATATCTGTCTACGATTCCGTCATTATCAAGGTCTTTTCCTAAAGGATCATAGATTTTTCCATCCTTAACCTCAGTATCATAATCCGCTTTCCCGATTTCTTCCTGACTTACACTTCCTGTTTCAGGACTTCTATACCTTGCATTTCTTTTAGAAGTTTTTCCGTTTATTTCAGTTTCTGCACTTCTCTTACTGACCTTTTCATGCACCTTATCTTGAAATCTGTCTTTGTCATGGACGATTTTCCCTCTGTAATCATCATTATGCTTTAGTTTATTTTCTTCAGGCTCTATGCTGCCATTACTTTGCAATGTTTCCTTTTCTATCCTTGCCCTTTGCCTTTCCTTAAAGTCCCTTTTCAGTTTCTGCCCCATAAGCCTACCTCACTTCTTCAGGCTTAGTTGTCATCTTCTGATAAAGGATTGTGTCTTTCGGGAACTTATCAAGGAAAGGAACAATAGTATTTCCAAAAAACAAAAGTCCTTCTCCTGCATTGGAATTGGTTACATATTTTAGCTGTGGCTGTGAGATTTTAAGTTTCCTTGCTAAAATTTCTCTATCGCCTGAAGCCTGATTAAGCATTAGCACAAAGTCCGTATTATCAAAGATATTTTCTATCTCCTTACTCATCAGTAGGTCTTTGACATTTTGTGTAATACCTGTCGGGATTCCTCCCCACTTACGAAATCTTTTCCAAATTTCTACGGAATAAGAAGCTGTCTGCTCGTCTTTTAAAAGCAAGTGAAACTCGTCGATATAGTACCTTGTAGCCTTATTCCCTCTGTTTTGCGATACCTTATTCCATACCTGATCCTGAATAACGAGCATTCCAATTTTTTTAAGCTGCGAGCCTAACTCCTTAATGTCAAAACAAAGAAGCTGCTTATTTAAGTCCACATTGGACTGATGGTTAAATACATTAAGAGAACCTGTTACATAAATCTCCATTTCCGTTGCCAGTTTTTTCCCGACTTTTTCTTCCTGATTTTTTAACATATCATATAGGTTTTGAAGAATGGGCATATTACAAGGCTTTGGATTTTCAAAATACTTTTCATAAATCTTAGGAAGGCATCTGTCTATAACCGACTTTTCTTCTGCTGTAAGACCGCTACCACCAACTACTAATTCAAGCATTGACATAATGAAGTTTGCTTTATCTTTCAGCGGTGCGTCCCCATCGCCATAGTTCATATTGATGTCAAGGGGATTTAGATAGTCTTTTGACTTACTGCTAACCTTTATGACTTCTCCTTTAAACTGACGCACAAGGTTTCCGTACTCGCCTTCCGGATCGCAGATAATCACATCATCATCGGTTGTAAGAATGGCATTTGCCATTTCTCTTTTTGCACTAAAGGACTTACCACTTCCCGGAGTTCCGAGAATTAGACCGTTTGGATTTTTCAGTTTCTTTCTATCTGCCATAATCAAGTTATGACTTAGGGCATTTAGTCCATAATACAAACTGTTCGCCGAATTTATGAAAAGCTCCTCTGTAGTAAAAGGCATAAAGACTGCCGTAGATGATGAGGTTAGTCCTCTGTCAATTTCAATCTTATTTACCCCAAGTGGAAGTACACTGATTAAGCCCTGCTCTTGTGAGTGATCAAGTCTTTTTAACTTGCAATTATGCTTATTGGCAATGGAGCTGATTTGAGAAATGGTATTATCCAGCTTTTGAATTGTCCTTGCAAAGTTCATAAAGATGATGGTTACGACAAACATACGCTCATCTCTTGTCTGGAGGTCTTTTAAAAGGCTTTTTACATCTTCTCCATAGGTAATTAAATCACTTGGAAGAATGTCCATATCATATCCCGACCTTACAGCCTTTTTATTTTCCTCAATCTTCATCTTGTCAATATCAGTATTTTTCCTTTTTACCATCTTGATGGCTTCTGACTGCTCGATTGCCTTGATGTGAAAAGAGATATTGATGTTATCGTCTATATCCAAAAACTCGGCAAGCATACGGTCTGAAAGCTCACTTGCAAGGATTTGAAAATGACTTGCTGCTCCGATAAACTTTCCAAACTTAAAATACCTTGACGGTGTAAAGTTAAATTCATCAGGAGCAATGTATGTCTTTGTGCTTTCCTTTTTCTTTAAGTTCTTATATGAAAATTCAAAGGTCTTATTAGGATTTAACACATCGTGAAGAATCTTTAGCCTTTCCTCTCCGTTCAGGCTTTCCGCTCTTACTCCCATACTTTTAAGACTCGATAATATATCTATCTCCAGTCTTTCCAGTTTTGATGTTGCCTGCTCTAAATTATCCGCTTCCACCGTAAAGGTTACATACTTTGATTTTTTCAGTCCGTTATTTCCCTTTACAATCTGACTTTTAAGCATCTCCCTAAACTCAAGGCGTATATCGTCAAACCCGTCCTTTTTATCCGGTATTTGAATGGCTGATTTCATTTCTTCATTTCTGCCAAGCTGATTGATATATGAAAATTCGATGCTAATACTTGGATCAAAGGAATTAAGAAAGTTTGCAAACTGATTAAAAATCAAATCCCTATCTTCTTCTAAGGCAAGCTGATAGTTTATATCCTCAAAGGCGATACTCTTATTAAAATGCTTTTCATCAATCTGACATATCCCGCTTTTTAAAAGTCTAAGGTAGGGAATGGTATCTTCAACAGTGTATCTTTTCGGTTCTTTCCTAAAGATAAGGTCAAGTAATCCGCCCCTATCTTTTTTAGACTTTCCTTTATTTTGCTTTAAGTCCTGTTTTTGACTTCTTAACTTCTTTTGGTTTTGTTCTAACTTTAGCTGCTGAATCTTTCTTTTGTCTTTCAAGGTAAACCTCCTTTCTCACTCTTTTTTGTGGCTGATAAAATTTATGAAGGTAAACATACTTAAAGTATTTCTCAAAGCTAAGTCCGTCCTTTTCAAAAAGAGTGATGAAAAATATAGGGAGAGTGGACACAATGAGAAAGATGACTGCTATATCATTTGGAACTACCTTTCGCATAAATAAATAGATTGGTATTCCAATCATTCCTGCAATCGTAAAACCTATCAGTTGTCTTTTGGTCAAGTTGAATGCAACCTTTGTTTTTACCTTCTTTAAGTCTTTTGGGATAGGTACATACGCCATAACTTACCTCCCATCTTCTTTATTCTTTGAAAGCTCCTCTATATGCTCATATACGGAGCCGATTTCTTCCTGAATACTTGCAATCTGTTCATCTATACTTCTGTTATATCTTTCCTGCATTAGACAAAAATCATTGTGGCAGCGACCGATGTCCTTTGTTCTTTCTTCCAAGTCATTCACTTTGCTGTGAAGCCTGATTCTATCCATCACTGCCAAAATACCTGTTCCAACTGCTACTGCTATCAATACTGTTTTTCTTTTGTTCATCATATATTTCCTTTCTTTTAGTGTGCATTTAATACGCTTTTGGCCAGTGTTCCGCTCTTTAGCATCATTAACCCCAGCAAAACCGCATATCCAAGTATCGTAAAGGTACTTGTGTGTATATCTGTTATCTGTATTGTCTTAACTAATACTGCGTATATTCCAAGACAAACCATTAAAAAGAGTCCTTGTAATCCTATGGCAAATAAGCCTTTGATATAGTTTGTTCCGATTTGTCCCCACTCTTTGTTTCCCATTGTGGCAAAAGGAATGGCTGAAACGGATGAGTAAACATAAATCTCAAACATTCTGCCGTATACCACAAGCATAATCACAATAGAAATGACCTGTATTGCCACCTTTATGAGCGAGGTTTCAAAAAGTATCATGACAAGCTCTCCAAGACCTTTATCTTTTAAGCCTTCTACCATCGTTACAATCTGATCTCCGGAGATAACGGCAGAGGTGTTAATTACCCCTGCTGCTTTATTTACCATGTGCTGTGCCACATCAAAGACCGCCATAGAAAACTGAAAAGCATGGGACACTAACCATACGGCAATCCACATCTTTATGATGTACTTGAAAAATTCAAAGGTATCTGTATCGTGCATATTGTTCTTTTGCATAACCATATTGATAAGCTCGATACAAAGGACTGCCGTTATGATTAGCCCTGCAATGGGGATAATGACAGAGTCGTTAATGCTTTTGATAAAACTAAAAACCTGTCCGTTCCACCCCATCGGTGTCTTTCCCACATCCGTTGCAATCGCACCAACTTTATCGTTGATGTCAAGAAACATGGACTCTAAGTTTGCTTGGATACCGCCCAGTAGAAGATCTTTGAAAAACTCCTCTATCTTGTCGAATATCCCAAACATTTAATTTCTCCTTTTCTTCTTACTTGAGTACATTTGCAAGAAGCGGAATCAGCTTTAATCCGATAAGGACAATACCGCCTCCTGCCATAAGCTGCTTAATGCCCTGAGATTTTGCACCCGGATTGTCATTACCATAACCTTCCATCAGGTTAATAACGCCCCATGCTCCAAGTCCTGCACCTACTGCCATAACTAAAATCTTTAATACATTTACTGCCTGTGTAAAAAATTCCATAATTTATTCCTCCTCGTTTTCTTCTTTCTTTTCAATTTTGTTGTATGACTTCACAACAAAGTTTTTGTAAGTCTTTCCCTCTTTTTCACGCTTCTTGAAGTAGCCAAAGATATGAATCAAATCGCCCTTTTCAAAGGCTTTTGCTTTCTCCGCTTTTTCTCCATAGGCTGCACAGTTGATATATTCCTTGCCTTTCCCATACTTTTTTACAAGCGTAAAGTTTACAACTTCAACAGCTTCTCCCTCTTTGTCAAAACTCGAAAAAGTTGGTTCTGCCAATAAGTTGGCATTGATGTTAATCATTTCTTGCTTCATTAAAAATTTCTCCTTTTCTTTTCAATAAAAAAGCGATCGGAGTTTTTTCTTTTCCAATCGCTGATACTCTTGCTATTTAGTTTTCCTTAGTGGGACTTCTTATCCTTACCATCTTTCCTCCTGATTTTGAGTAATAAAAAAGCAGCAAATCTATGTTCTTTAGACTTACTGCACTCTTGTAATAACCGTTTCTCTATTTAATTTTGCTTTCCCTTTTCTCTTGATATATTCCTCAATATCAAAGGCATTTTTCTTATTAAAATCTTCAAGTAACTTATAATTCTTGTGCTTTGTAATATCGAATTTATCCGACAAAAATGGTCTGACACCTCGAAGCTGAAAGATACACTTGTTACCATCCATAACCGTTATTTCATCTTGGCTCATCAATTCTTTCCCTGTCTTTTGGTAATTGAGTCCATAACTATTAGCATTGGAGCGTGTTTCAGAAGTGTTATACAGGTCTATGGTTTCCTTACCCAGAGTTTCAGATAGTTCTTTAAGTGTTGTCTTTTCCTTTCCGCCAAGAAACAAGGTGCTATCACAGTTACCTACAATGGTATCTGCATTATCCTTGTAGATTGCCTTTAGCTGAGATTGTGCCTGCAAGATAATACTTGCTGAAATCTCTCTGCTTCGGATTGTTGCAATCAATTTCTCGAATTTAGGAATTAAGCCGATGTTGGCAAACTCATCAAGCAAGCACCTTACATGAACAGGTAATCGTCCTCCATATTCATCATCCGCCTTATCACAAAGCAAGTTAAATAACTGCGAATACATAATAGACACTACAAAGTTAAAAGTATCATCCGTATCGGAGATAATAACAAAGAGTGCTGTCTTTCTATCTCCAAGGGTATCAAGCTCAAGTTCATCTTCTTTCATCAAGTCCCTAAGCTCTTGAATATCAAAAGGAGCAAGTCTTGCACCACATGAAATAAGAATAGATTTAGCTGTTTTTCCAGCAGCGAGTTTGTATTTTTTATATTGCTTAACTGCAAAGTGTGTAGGCTCTTTCTTTTCTAATGCTTCAAAGAGTCTGTCTATCGGATTCATATAGGTTTCGTCATCTTCCCTTACTTCCGAAGCGTCTATCATATCAAGGAGTGTTGCAAAGTTCTTTTCTTCTCTTGGAGCTTCATAGAAGATATATCCGATAAGAGCTGTATAGTAGAGTTTTTCAGCTTTTACCCAAAAATCTTCACCTGCTTTTTCTCCCTCACCTTTAGTGTTTGCGATGATTGTCTGTACTAATTTGAGTATATCTTTTTCACTTCTAAGGTAGGCGAATGGATTATACTTCATACTCTTTTTGAAGTTGATGGTATTTAAAATTTTTATCTCATAACCGTTATCTTCAAGCATCTTACCACATTCAATGACTATCGTTCCCTTAGGATCTGTAACACAATATGAAGAGTGCATTTGCATTAGGTTTGGCTTTACATAAAATCTCGTCTTTCCGGAGCCAGAACCACCAATAACAAGTACATTCTTATTTCTTGCATACTTTGGATTAGCAGGTCTGCCATTCATAGTTAATCGTTCTGTTTGAGTAAGCAAGATATTGTTTTGGAACTTTTCATCCACATACGGCTCTATATCTTTTCTCGTTCCCCATCGTGCTGATCCATACTCTTTCCCCTGTCTGAACTTTTTTGCATTTTTGCCTTTGGTATAGACAATAAATTTAATTATAGCTGCCACTCCTACGCCCATTAAAATATCAGCCACATGAATACTCGGAATAAAGCTCATGGTATTAAGTTCTAATATTCCTTGAAAGATTTTATCTATAACATCGCCACCCGTATAGGCTCTTACATGGTGAGAGAAGATATTGCCCACATAGAAAAATGCAAGATAGGGAATATTCTGCTTTAGAAACTTTGCCTTATCTTGCACCTTAAATAAGCCTTTGATGTCTTTTAGTATCTTATCTATCATAGGCTCTGCTCCTTTTGTTTATTCTTGACTTTATCTTTAGAAACAGTGTTCTTTGCCATCTCCTTGAACTTTTCTATGCTTTTATGAATGGACTCTTTCCTTTCCGTTTTCTTTTCCGATTCTGAAAGAGCATGTTTAAAGGCTTTATCCATTACTTTCATATCTTTCGCCTGAAAGAATACGGAGTATTTCCCGCTTTCTTTATCTTTCATTACTGAAAACTTTACCCCATATCTGTTCAGCTCTTTTTTCAGTTCCTTCAGCTCCGCTTCTTCTACCGGAATTTCTTCAAGCTGTCCCTTTTTAACCATATCTTTGAGCTTCACTTCATTTCCGTTAGCATTAACCAGCTTTTCAAGCCCTCCGAGTTTCTCAGCCTCTTTCATCAATTTCTTGAGTAAAGTCAAAAGAAGTTTTGCTGTTACTTTTCCGGCTTTAACCTCCATATTCAGCGTTTTTCTTGCAATTTCTTCATTGATCAAGTTCTCTCACCTCCTGTCAGCAGTCTTTCTTTATTCCTCTTTAATTTTTCTTCCTGAATAACTTTCCTGTAATCTTCTCCAAGTACCATCACAGGAATACACATCTCGATAATTCTTGAGTAAATCCTCTGATATTCCACACTATCCGTACAGTTTTCAATTTGGCTGTATGAAAGATTTGTGGTAAAGATTGTTGGCTTATGCTTTAAGTACCTGTTATTCACAATGTTATATACCTGCTCTTTGGCATAGCTTGTATCTCTTTCAATTCCTAAATCATCTAAGATGAGAACGGAAGTGTTTACAAGAGATTCGATATATGCGTTTTTATCAAGGTCAAATCCGCCTTTTTGCAGTTCGTTAATTATCTGTGCAAAGTTTCTAATCTTAACGCTTATCTGATACTGTTCAATCAGAGCATTGGCAATAGAGCAGGCAAGATAGGTCTTTCCACTTCCAACTGTTCCATAGAACAGGAGTCCGATATTTTCTTTTCTCATCAATTCATAATCTTTTACAAAATTCTTTGCGATGATAAGACTCTGATTTTCTTTTCCCTGATAGTTTTCAAAGGTATATGCCCATTGAATCATGGATGTGAAGCAGATACTTTTTAATCTCTCGATTTCAAGCTGCTTTTGTCTTTCTTTTTCTTTTGCTTCTCTATCTCTATCGCATTTACAAGCTGTCTTAAATATCATCTGCTTTCCGAAAAATTCTAATGCTTTTCCATCTTTTCTTTCATGGCACACTTTACAGTAGGCGTGTCCGTCTTTGATGTATTCTTTTTCAGGATCAAAGCTGTATTCCACATCTTCTATCATCACTTTTTCTAATTCTTTAATCATAAATGTACTCCTTTGTTATATTCCTCCCATGTAGGGATATTGGTTTTTTTCTTACTTCCCTGATCTTTATAAAACCAAGAAAGGATTGTTGCTTTATGGTCTTTATATGTCTTTCCGGTACTTTGAAGATAGGTTGATAATCTTTCAATGTAGTTATCAAGCTCTCCTGCCATTTTTATTTGTAATTCTCCTATATCTTCGTCCTTTAAAAAGACATTTTGAAATGTTCCAAGTCCGTTTTCTCCAAAACTATATTCTCTCTTACTATACTTACTCTTATTATTCTCTATATAGTTAGAGTCAACATTTTGAACTTCCTGAAGTTCATTTTCTTTACTTCTGAGGTTAAAATCTTTTACTTCTGAAGTTAAGTTTTTTGACTTCAAGAGGTCATCTTCTTTTACCGCTATTATGCTCATAAAATCTTTAACATAAATGACATTCGGCTTACCAAGCCCAAGCCTTACTCTTTCAATCAGTCCTATTCCTTTTTTGCTGTCTAACTCGTCCAATGTTTTTATGGCAGTAGGCTTTGAGATATTTCTTCTTCTCATAATTTCTTCAACAGTAAAATAGATAAATACTCTGCCTTCCTTGTCCACCCAGTTATTCTTAAAGGACATTCCTGTGCGTTTCAAAAGCATGGAGTATAGGATAATGGCTTCAGCAGACAGTCCCTTAAATTCTTCTCCGTCTACTAATATTTCAGGCACTTTCAGAAAGTTAAATCTTTCCGCTTCTCTGTTATAGAAATAGTCAAAGTCCATGCAAGATCACCTCCCTCCTTAAAAATTTGCAAAGAAAAAGACGATAGTTTTTTCTTCTATCGCCTTTGGTAACCATTTTTATGAAATTTTTTAGATTGATTTTATTGCTTCATTGATACCTTGTAAAAAAGCTATAACTGTTGCTCCAACCATCGGTATTCCGTATGGACTAACTAAGAATCCTAATATCAATGCTTCGATTCCGATGGTAACTTCTTTTTGCAGAAAAGATGCAATTGCTCCAAATATGCAAAAAATCATCAGCAAATACAGTAGGGCTGTTCCGATACCAAGTAGAAATGTCAGAAATGCAGTGAGGATACTTAACACCAAGCTAATTGGAAACAAGATTATTTTTATTATCCATCTCATCATTTAGTAGTCCTCACTTTCTAAAGCATTCTTTGTATCTCCACACACCATATCAATGCAAACATTCACATCAATATAATTTTTTAAGACTTTTTTTCGTCCTCCCTCTCCGTCTTCTACAAATACATAATGCTTATAAAACTGCTTAAAATGCAGTATTTTCACGATTTCACTCTTTGTATCAACGCTATGCACTCCACATGAGAAGTATAGGGAAATAAATCAAATATTTCGACTTTTTCTACTTTATATTTTTCTTTTAATATTTTTAAATCTCTTGCTAGTGTTGCGGGGTTACATGATATATATACTATCTTTTCGTAGGAATTTTTATTTAGGTAGTCGACTAATTTTTTATCCATTCCTTTTCTAGGTGGATCTACTAGGATTTTATCCATTTTTATTTTTTCATCTTTTTGAATTTTTTCTAATATTTCTTCTGATTTTCCGCAAATAAATCTTGCTTGTAATTTATTCTTTTGTGCATTTATTCTTGCATCTTCTATTGCTTCTTCTACTATTTCTACTCCTAGAGTTTGTGCTTTTCTTGATGCTATTTCTAGGCTCAAGGTTCCTACACCTGAATATAGGTCGGCAATTTTTTCATTTTCTTTTACTTGCAAAAATTCCATGGCTTTATTATATAGGTTTTCAGCTTGCTCTCTATTTACTTGAAAAAAAGATGCGGGCGATAGTTTATAATAAAGCTTATTAATTTTTTCTTCTAAATATTCTTGTCCGTATAATAAATTAAATTCGTCTCCATAGTGGGCATTTGTTCTATTGTTTATGTTTTCGTATATTGAGACTACATTTGCATCTATTAAGTTGCCTAGTATTAGATTTAATTTGTTTATTTTTTCTTTTGAGGATATTATGAGCATAACTTGGTCTTTATAGTTAGTTCTAATGCCTAGGGTTTTTATTTTTGCTAGATTTTTAAATTTTGTTAGAATTTTGAGAGTTTTATTGGCATTGGTGCTTTGCATCAAGCAATATTCTATTGGAACAATTTCTTTTGAGTTTTTCATATAAAGCCCAATCTTACCATTTTTTACTTGAAACTGCATATTGTTTCTGTAGTTAAAAGTTTTTTCTGATGAATTTACTTTTGAAACTTTTATGTCTAGTTCTGATATCCTTTGTAATTTGTTGTTTACTGATTGTCTTTTCCAATCCAGACTTTTTTCATACTTATAATTTAAAAAATCACATCCTCCACATTTGTTAAAATATTTGCATGGACTTTCTACCCTATCTTTGGATTTTTTTAAAATTTTTGTGACTCTTCCTTTGTAAAAGGATTTTTTGTCTTTTGTTATTGTGTATGAAACTTTATCTCCAATTACTCCTTTATCCAAAAATACGGGTATATCATCAAGTTTTGTCATACCCATACCCTTATAATCAAAATCAATAATTTTACCTATTAATTCTTTACTTTTCATTTTTTAAAACTATCTTTCTATCATATAAATCTATTAATCTTCTTTTATAAAGAGCTCCTTGTGCTCTTTTGAATGCTGATTTTGACAATCCTGTTATTTCTTTTACTTCTTCAGGAGTTGATTTATCCCCAAGATAAAGTGTCCCACCATTATCTTTAAGCATTTTTAAAATTTGTTCAGCATCTACATTCATTTGCTTATAGGCTTTTTCCCTTAAGGTTAATGTTATAAATCCATTTGTTAATACTCTTGCTACTCTTGCTTGAACTTCATCGCCTATTACAAGTAGGCCTTTTACTTCTTCTTTTGGAATCATTCCATCATATTTGTCTTCAACTGCTACAAAATATCCAACTTTTCCTATGGCATATATGGTTCCTGTTACCATGTCATTTATCTGAAAATTTTCGTTTAATTTTAGCTTATCTTTTATATTCATTGTTAGTGCTAGTCTTTGACTTCTATCATGGAATAGATATAACAAATATTTCTCTCCCACTTGCAACCTACCTTGAGTTTCACCAAAGGGTAGTAATATGTCTTTATCTATTCCAATGTCAACAAAATATCCATACTTTGACTTTTCAACTATCTTTAATTTCTTAAGATCGCCAACTTGTGCCAGTGGTTTTTTTGTTGTTGCACAAATGTCTTTATTATGTCCGTTATAAATAAATACTTCTATAAATTCTCCCACTTTAGGATTTTTTACTTCTTCTTTTTTTATAAAAATTTCATTGTTTTCATTATCTAGCAAATAGCAACCATTTCCAGTGATTTTTTTTATTTTTAATTTTTGGATTTTACCTAATTCCATACTTTCTCCTCTATAATTTTTTTACCATAAAAAAATGTCTTATCATACAAATCATCAATTTGTCCGTAATCCACACTCATAAGATATTCTAAGCCATAATACATAAAGCTTGGATGTTTCATTAAATTTTTAAATATTATCTCTACCTTACTATAGTTTCTCAAATCATAATATTTCGATAAAAGCATACCAAATTTTACTGATTCTTCTACTGTAGAATCTCTCATTAACAGTATAGATAAACCTAACAACTTATCTTCTGAAAATTCAATTTTCTGCATAAGATTTACTAAAAAAGGTCTTTGCGCTTCTAATGCTCTATTTTTTCTGAAAAAATCATCAAATTCTTCTAAGGCTGAATTTTGTCTACCATAAAAATCATCAAGAGCATTATTTAATTGTCTAGTTGATATAGATTTTATACTTTCTTTTTTTGTGATTATATTATACTCATAACTTCCGTCTGACAAATTTAGATTTTTTAAAGCTTCAATATCAAAGTTAGTTTCAAGTATTTTTCTATATATTGACACTTTTTTCCTGTTAAATACATTAAATATTTTCATAACTTTTTCTTATATTATATAGATATTAAGAGAAAAGAGTTCCCTTGGAACTCTCAATCTGAATTTTCATTGCTATCATTATCATCAGAATCTTCTCCATCTCCTATAACTACAACTCTATCTTGTGGTATATAATATGATTTTGACAATGTTTCAGTTTTAACTATCTCATCATCTTTAACAATTTCCTTGTAGGTTACATAGGAATAGCCCTTTGAACCACTTTTTTTAACTTCAACTTCTCCATTTGGGATTTTATCTGAATATTCTTTTACTATGTCCGGCTCTATAACTTCAAGTAGTTTTGGAACTATGTTTATTTTATAATCTCTGTCTTCACTGTTTCCGTAAACCATAAAAGATAAGTTTTCTCCATCAGCTTTTGAAGTAATATAAATATTATGATTTGTATTGTTTTTAAATTTCAAATCTTTAGATCCTCTTGCAACTGCAGCGTCTGTACCTAATGGAACATAAGAAATAGGTCTTGTGTGGTTTGACCTCTCAATAATTTCAAGATCCGCCCTTATCAATGCATTATATAGGGTTGTTGATACTTGGCAAATTCCTCCACCAATTCCCCTATCAAATTCTCCATTTACAATTACTCCTGCAGATTTAAAACCATTTTCTTCTGAAATATCTCCTATAGTTTTATTGAAGGAAATTTCTTTTCCAGGACCTAAAATCATATTTTTAAAAAATCTAGCCCCTAATTTAATATTTTTCTTTCTGTTCTTTTCAGATTTTGAATAGTCAGTAGTAAACTCTCCAAGTTTTTTATCAATTCCTTCAAACATTTTAGATGAAACAGCAGGCTCTGTCTTATATAATGGAAGTTCAATATCCTTTCCACTTTTTAAACTATCCTTAATTAATTGCCTTATTTCTTCGGTTTCTAAATATCTTCCAGGAATTTCTTTAACAATAATACAATTTCCACTTTCATCAATTTGAATATTAGCATCTTTTGGTTTTAAATATACAATACTTGCAAGTTCATCTATAACATTATTGATCTTGTCATCATTGTAGTTTGCTTCTAAAGGAATATTTTTATGTAAAAAACCTCCCATTGATATTCTAAAGAAATTTGATAAGCCATTTTTTCCTCTTCCAAAAGCATAAGCCTCATTAATCGCTTTATCATAATCTAAAGTATAGCCAAATTCATTTAGAGGGTAATTTATATCTTTATCATCATATAAAAATTTTATTGATTTTGCATTAATATCACTTTGACTTTTTTCCTTTACTTTTAAAAGTGCCTCATCTTTACTAAGTTTAGAAACTTTTACACCATCAATACTTATACCTGAATATATAAGATCTGACTTTTTGCTATGATTATAATTAATTATTAAACTTAAAAAAATTAAAGCTATAAGGGCAAAAAATAAAAGATAAACATTATTTGATTTTTCTTTAAATTTTGAAAATAATACCTTGGTCTTTTTCATCAATTCTCCTTAAATACATACAATAATTTATAAGTGAATAAATCCCCATGTTTTAGACTTTTTGACTTACAAATATCTAAAAATCAAAAGACAAAAAGCATTTAGATATAGCATCCCTAATATATCTAAAAACTAAGTATGTCTTCTTTATTTTAAATTTTTTATGTACTAACAAGTCCTATAAAATTTCTCTATTTGTATTTAGAATTTCTACTGGAAAATTTCCTAATATAAATTTAATTTCACTTTCTATCACTTTATCAATTAATTTTCTATCATTAGAAACACAAGAGAAACCAATAATTGAACGGTTCCATTTATCATTATCTCCGACTTCAGCAATTGAAATATTAAATTTATTTTTGCTCTTATTAATTAAAGATTTTATTACAGACCTTTTTTCTTTTAATGAATTAACATCATATATAAAAATTTCCAAGCTACAAATTCCAATATTCATATGAAAATTATATCATAAATCGAAAGTTATATTATAAATTTATAAGAAAAAAATTCACTTTATCAGTTTTACTTATGGCATAAGCTATAGAAATTAAAAAGTCCACATCAATCAGTGGACTTTTCTAATAATTCTCTTAATTCTTTATTATAGCTTTGTCTTTTTTTATTTATTTCTTTTCTCTTGCTGTAGCCTTCAATTATAATTCTTTCTTCCTCAGTTTCAGCAACTATCTCTGGCATTGAACCAGGCTCAGCTTTTTTTGCCTTGAAGGTTAAAAAGCACATTACAGCAAGTTCTTTTTGACCTGTCATAGCTTTTTCTACAAATATTTTTGTGAAAATTTCTATTGAAGTATTACCCACACCTGAAACCATGGATTCTGCTAATAGAAAATCCCCTTCATATAAAGGTCTTACAAATTGTATTGAATCAACAGAAATTGTAGCAACTGGTCCTCTTATATGTTTAATGGCACATTGACCTGATGAATGGTCGCAAATATCTATAATTTTTGGCCCATACATTGTTCCTCCTGTGTTTAAATCTCCTGCCATTACTCCATATTGATATATTACTTTTGATTCTGATACTTTTTTCTTATTCATATAAATATTTTGCTACCTCCGCTCCTAATTTTGCATTATTTTTTACTAAAGCTATATTTGCTTCAAGAGATTTTCCTCCTGTTACTTCCACTACCTTTGATAATAAAAATGGTGTTGTTTCTTTGCCATGAATTCCTTTTTCTTTTGCTTCTTCTAATGCTTTTTCTATGGCTTTATTTATGGCTTTTTCATCCATTGATGCTTGTTCTGGAATTGGGTTTGTAAATAAGATTCCTGTTTTCAATCCTAAATTCCATTGAGTTCTAGCAATATCAGCTGCATCTTTTGCTTCGTCTATTTTATAATCTACCTTAAATCCACTGTGTCTTGTGAAAAATGCTGGCATCTCATCAGTCTTATAGGCAAAAACTGGTACTCCCTTTGTTTCTAGATATTCCAAAGTTAATCCAATGTCTAAAATTGATTTACAACCTGCACAGATTATCATAATATCATTTGCTGCAAGTTCTTCTAAATCTCTTGAAATGTCAAATGTTTCGCTTGCACCTCTGTGAACTCCACCTAGTCCACCTGTAACAAAAATCTTAATTCCAGCAAGTTTAGCAATAATTATTGTTGAAGCTACTGTTGTTGCTCCATTTAATCCTTGGCTAACTATATAAGCAAAATCTCTTCTTGAAGTCTTTATTACATCTTTTGAAGTAGATAAAAATTCCAATTCTTCTTCTGTCAAACCAACCTTAATTTTTCCGTTAATAATTGCTGTTGTTGCAGGAACTGCTCCACCCTTTCTTATAATATCTTCACATTCTTTTGCAGTTTGCAAATTTTTTGGGTAAGGCATACCGTGAGAAATTATTGTTGATTCAAGTGCAACAACAGGTTTATTATTTTCTAAAGCATCCTTAACTTCAGGACTAAATTCTACATATTTTTTTAAATTTTCTTTATCAAGCATTTTTTACTTCCTCCATTAGTTTCTCTAAATTATAATCATGTGGGCTTGCAGTCTTAGATTTTAAAACTATTCTTGAAGATGCCATAGCAAGATTTAAACATTCTTCGACTGATTCATCATTAAATAAACCATAAGAAAAACCTGCCATAAAAGCATCTCCAGCTCCAGAAGCATTTACTACATTTAACTTAATTGATTTCTTAAAAATTTTTTCTTTTTTAGAAAAATAGTAAGCTCCCTTTGAACCTAAGGTTATACATAAGGAATTAAGACCTTTATCTAATAATTCCTCAGCAATTTTTTCTATATCATCCTTTTCATCTGTCAAGGCTTTTGCCTCATATTCATTCACTTTTAAAAAGTAGATATATGGTAAATAATTTTTTAATTTTACAACTTTTTTTGTAGAAACCCCATCTACCAAATATTTACTTGGAATATTTTTAAATAAATATCCTAATGCCTCTTCTTCTAAATTAGTATCAAGAATTGTTAATTTTGAAGAAGAAATGATATGTCTTTTACCTTGCAAAAAATCCTTATCTATTTTTTTTACAAGATCCATATCGCTTATGGCGAGTTCCATATCCTTAGAATCATCTAAGATTGCCAAGTAATGAGGGGTTGAACCACTAACTATCAAAATATTTGAAGTGTCTACATTTATAGATGAGAGTTCATTTTTTATAAAACTTCCGGAAGCATCAGTTCCCAAGACAGAAATAAAACTTGTTTTTATTCCAAGCCTTGCTAAATCAGCACAAATATTTCTGCCAACACCTCCAGAAGAATATTTTATATAACCCGGATTTGAATCTTTTCTAATAATTTTATTATAAGAAGAACCGACAATATCCATATTTGCTCCACCTACAACACTTATGTAGTCATCTTCTCTTAAAATATAAGTCCTACCTAAGATATATCCATTTTTTGCCAAATTATTTATATGGGTTGAAACTCCAGACCTTGTTATATTTAATTTCTCTGCAATTTCTCTCTGACTAATCTGTGGATTTTTTCTTAAGAGTGCCATTATTTCTCTTTCTCTTGGAGTCAAAATTACACCTCTAATCTTTTGACTAGATTATAATAAATTGATTATATTAAGTCAAGTATTTATATAAATAAATTTTATTTCTAAGTATAAGACATAAAAATTAAGTCTGTCCTTATTATACAATTAAAAGTAAAAATTTTTTATAAAAATACTGGAAATAATATTTTAAAATCCTATCAAGAATTGATATATGTTTATATTATTTCTTAGAATTTTATAAAGAAAAAATAATCGCAACAAATGCGATTATAAAAATTTTTCCTGATTTAAATTTATTTCATCTTCTTCTATAGCTTTCTTGTAACAAGAACGGCATAAGGGTTCATATTCACCCTCTGCTCCAAGCAATAACCTATCATTTACATTAACTTTTCTGTGGCTGACCCAGGCATCTGTCCCACATCTTTTACAAACAGCGTGATGTTTATATAAATAATCAGCTTTTGGCATGAGCTCTTTGACTATTTCAAAAGAATGAGCAAGATAGTCCATATCCAAACCTGCAACTACAACAGTAACAGACATATCTAATATTTCTTCTATATTTTTTAAAATCTTTTCAGGTTTATCTTTTAAAAATTGTATCTCATCTATACCAATTACTTGAGGAGATTTTTCCAAAACTACTTTTAAAATATCGGAAGAATCCTCAACGGTAATTGCTGAAAAAGAGTTCTTATCATGGGAAACTATTTTTGATTCTGAAAATCTGCTATCAACTTTTGGCTTGAAAGCCATAGTTTTATAATTTGCAATAGAAAACCTGTTTAAATCTTTTTCTAATGAACTTGTTTTGCCTGAAAACATAGAACCCGTATGAAGAATTAGTCTTCCTTTATATTGATGCATATATCCTCCGACTAAATTTCTTCTATTACTGCATTTTCTATAATTACATCTTCAAGTGGTTTATCCATATAATTTACTTCAAGACCAGAAATTTCATCTACAACATCAAGTCCTTGGAAAACTTGACCAAATACTGTGTGCTTTCCATCTAGCCACCAGGCACCGCCATTATTTTTATAAGCTTCAATCACATCTTCTGTAAATCCCCTAGATGGTCCTGCATCTTCCATTTGCCTTATTATGTCCTCTTGGCAACTTGGTACTTGAACTATAAAAAATTGTGAACCATTAGTATTAGGACCTGCATTTGCCATAGATAAAGCTCCTCTTATATTTCTAAAATTTATAGAAAATTCATCTTCAAAAGCCTTATTCCAAATACTTTTACCGCCACGACCTGTAGCTGTTGGATCTCCTCCTTGAATCATGAAATCTTTTATAACTCTATGAAAAATTGTTTTATCATAATATTTATTTTCAATAAGACCTATAAAATTTTCCACAGCCTTGGGAGCTGCTTGGGGAAAAAGTCTTATTTTTATTTGTCCATGATTGGTATTTAAAACTGCAATTTTTTCGCCTTTTTTTGGTTTTTCTAATTGTTCTAACATAATAACTCCTTACTTTCTTGATACATACTTTTCCATATTTATTGTAAATCCTTTAGTAACATTTCGCAAATAAATAAATATAATTGTTATGAAGGCTCCTTTTAAAATTGATGACAAAGACATAGAAAGCCATATACCTGATACCCCTAAAAATGGCATAAATATCAGTGCAAAAGGAATCCTTGCAAGATTTAAAACAACTGCATTTACAGCCGGATAATTTGTAAGTCCAAGTCCATTCATCATTCCAGTAGTTCCAATTTCTACAGGCATAAAATATTCAGAAAGTGCCATTATTCTAAGATAGACTACCCCAGCTAAAATTACATCTACATCTCCTGGAATAAAAAGTTGATATAACTGATAAGGGAAAATAAACATCAATAATGCTGAAAAAATCCCAACAAAGTTTATAATTATTAAACTTGCCTTTCTACCTTCTTTAATTCTATCAAAATTTCCAGCTCCATAATTTTGTCCAAAAAATGCTGCAAAAGCTGCAGAAAATCCATCACTTGTCATCCATGAAATTGATTCAATTTGAGAACCTATAGAATAGACAGCTATTGAAACTGCTCCATATGTTGCTATATATTTTGTTAAAATTACACCACATAAAGCTTGAACTGTTGATTGAATAGATGGTGGAAATCCTAATCTAAGATGGTCAGTAAAATATTTTATATCAATTTTTTTGAAATAATTTACCTTTGTAAATATTTCTTTAGCCTTAATACCCGAAAAAATATATAAAGAACTTGCTATTGCTTGGGCAAGAACTGTTGCCATTGCAGCTCCTGCAATACCCATATGCGGAAAGGGTCCGAATCCAAATATTAATATAGGATCAAATAATAAATTAAATAAAAGTGCAATTATTGAAATTGAGAAGGGTGTAATGGAATTTCCCCTTGCCAAAAATACAGCAGAAAATGAAGGATTTAAAAATGTAAAAATCAGTCCTGCTGAAACTATTGTAAAATAAATAAGGGTTAAATTTTCAACTTCTTTTTCTAAATTATAATATCCGATTATCTTATTTCTGAAAGTCAAATAAAAAAATGTTAAAAGAAAGCAAAAAAATAAATTAACCCAAAATCCACTAATCATTACTTTCTGTGCTTCTTCATGATCATTTCTGCCATAAGCCTGAGATAAACCTACAGAAAGCCCTGTATGAGCAATAAGTGTTATAGCCTGGGCTATCCATACAAAAAAGGAGCAGGTTCCTACTGCTGCTACTGCTCCTGTTGAAAGTCTTCCCAACCACATTAAATCTACTAAAGAGTAACACATTTGCACAAAAGCAGTCCCCATCAAAGGTAAGGATAATTTTAGTAAACTTCTAAAGATATTGCCCTCTAATAAATCTAAACTTTTTTTCATATTACTCCTATATTGCGTATGCGTCAAATATTCCTATAAAATGTACCACAGAAGCAGCTAATACAAATAGATGCCAAATGGCGTGGTTATATGGAATCTTCCTATCCATGTAAAAAATTGTTCCTAATGAATATAATACACCACCTATAAGCAAAAAAACAATAAACTTATAAGATGTTGTAAGTATAATTTGTTTTATAAATAAGATGCTTAACCATCCTAATACAAGATAAATTATAGTTGAAAGCTTTTTAAACTTTGTAAATTTTCCATTGATAAAAAGTTTAAACAAAACTCCAATTACTGACAATCCCCAAATTAATGAAATCAAAACTATTCTTTTACTTCCGCTAAAGGAATTTAAAATAATTGGTGTATAAGTTCCCGCTATAAGTAAATAAATTGACAAATGGTCAAATACTCTAAGAACTGTTTTTGCTTTTTCAAAGGGTATTGAATGGTAGAGTGCCGAAAATAAATAAAGTAAAATTATGCAGGCTCCATAAACTGAAAATCCAACAATTTGAAGCGTACTATGATTTTTTACTCCAAAAATAATTAAGACTACAAGTCCTACAATTCCCGCCACAAATCCTAACCAGTGACTAATAGCATTAAAAAGTTCTTCTTTAAATGAATATTTAACCCTGTCAACCATTTTTAGCAATCTCCTTGATCTGTAATAATTATTGGTCCATCTTTAGTTATAGCCAATTGATGTTCATATTGAGCTGATAAAGAACCATCTTTAGTTCTTGCTGTCCAACCATTCTTATCTATTGTTATTTCTTTTTTACCTTGATTAATCATTGGTTCAATTGTAAATACCATTCCTTCACGAATTCTAAGACCGTGTCCAGCCTTTCCATAGTGAAGAACTTGGGGATCTTCGTGCATTTCTCTTCCTATGCCGTGACCAACAAATTCTCTAACAACTGAATAGCCATTTTTTTCTGCGTGTTCTTGAATGACAGCTCCAATATCTCCAAGTCTATTTCCTATTCTTGCAAGTTCAATTCCCTTATACATACATTCTTTAGTTACTCTAAGAAGTCTTTTGGCTTCATCAGAAACTTCTCCAACTTCATAGGACCAGCCTGAATCTGCAAGCCAACCATCTACATTTACAACTAAGTCTACATTTAATATATCTCCAGATTTTAAAGCATATTCTGATGGAAAACCGTGACAAACTTCATCATTAACTGATGTGCAAACACTGTACGGATATCCTTCGTATCCTTTTTCTTCTGGACTTGCTCCATGTTCGTATAAATAATTTTCAACGAATCTATCTATTTCAATAGTTTTAACACCTGGTTTAATGAAATTTCTAAGTTCATGATGAACATTTGCAAGAACTTTTCCTGCTACAATCATCTTTTCAATTTCTTCTTTTGTTTTTATAATTACCATTTAATCACCTCAACTAAATTTTTTAAATCTAAATCTTCTTTTGCCCAATCATAGGCATCACGATTTAATTTTATGGCTGTCTTCAATTCCTCTAATGCAAGGTCTTTTTTGCCTAAATTTTTATAGGAACAAGCCAAATTATAATGTAAATTTACTGAATTAGGAAAATCAGAAAGTCCAACAAGTAAAATACTTACTGCTTTTTTATAGTCTTCTCTTTCAATATAAAGAGCAGACATATTTAAAAATAAATAAGGACTTTGAAACTCCCCTACTGCTTTTTTATAATAATTCAAAGCTTCATCATTGTTTCCTAGGGCCTTATAAATAACTCCCATATTAAAAAGTCCTTCCCCAAATCCCGGTTTTATATTAAGAGATTTTCTAACATATTTTAAAGCTTTTTCGTATTCTTTTTTTGACTCGTATATTGCACCTATTATATTGTAGCTGTTATAGTCATAGGAATCAATTTCTATACATTTTTTTAAGCACTCTATAGCTTCATCTTTTCTATCCAATTTATCATAGATAAGACCTAAATAAAAATATGCCCTATCGTAATTTTTGTCAATTTCTATAGCCTTTTTATAGTATTCTATAGAAAAATTATAATCACCCTTCAAAAAATCATTAGAAATAGCAAGTCCATAACAAGCCCCAGCCTCATCATTTTTTAAGTCAAGAATTTCTTTAAAGTTATTAAAAGCGTCTTGGTAATTTTTTAAGAGTAAATTTATGTCCGCAATCTCATACATAGCATCAATTTTCTCTTTATCACTTTTGCTATTTGAAAGTGCTTTTATAAATGCATTTTTAGCTTTAGAATATTCTTCCTTATATAAAAATTCATTAGCTATAATAATATAATTATAATATTTATTAGAATTAATCATGTTTTGTTATGGTAACTGCAAGTTCAAGACCTTTTATAGGATTTAAAGATTTCCTATAAAGATTTGCCCATTGCAAATTACTTCTTAAATATTCCTCACTTTCTATTCTAATTCTATCATTTTTATACTCAATTCCAATATTAAAATTAAAATTCATTTTTAAATTATCTTTAATAAACTTAAGAAAGTATTTACTTGCCCTATCCGCATTTTTAATCACTTTGCAAGTATAAAAAATCCCCTTATTATCACAACTTATAATATAATAGTTTTTATTAAGTAATGAAACTTTCTTTTTGATATTTCCCAGCATATTATTTTCCTCTAGATAATCCAAGGAAGAAAACAGGGCATAATATTTAATATCCCTGAGCTGGTCTTGTAATGCAAAGTAAATATTTTCAAAATCATATGACCTATTCTCTAAATTTATTCCCTTATGAGCAAGAAAATACGAATCAAATCCAGGACTTATAGTATTTAGATAAAAAATATTCTTACCATAGTTTCTTGCAGCTTTAAAAAAATACTCTTTTGACCTTAAACTTTTAGGTCTACTAATTATAAAAATATTTTCTCTTGTTTCATTTTTGAAAAAATCTTCTATCCTTTCAATAGGATCTGAGTCATCAGAAAAAAACATATCTGTGGATATAATATTTTCATTCTCATTAATATTTTTATCTATAATATAAATACTATTATTCATATGTTTCTTCCTTCACCAAAAAACCACCTGAATCAACGACTTTTTTTACCATTAATTTTGAAGCTAAGGCAACTGAAGCTAAATGTGTAATAATTCTTGATTTTTCAACATTTTTTATACAGAGATCTATTGGATCTTTTTCAGTTGGCATTTCCTTAAAAATTAAATTTATCCCATCTTCAAATTCTTGGCAGAATGTATTATATGCCAATTCCATTGTTCCAGAATTTTGAACTTGGAAAAACATACCTTTGCAAACATCAGGTATTTCCATAATCTGTTTTAGTAAAGTTATTGCTATCAACTTAGCTAAGGCTTCTTTATTGTATTTTTTATTATTAGGCCTTGGTATCATTTTATTTTTTACATAATTATTTAACATTGATTTTGTCACAAAATCTTCACCAAATATGCTAAGGAAAAATAATTCCTTCTTAATAAAATCCACAACTTGCGTTGCATATAAATCAAAATCAGGAAGTTCATCCCATCTTGATATATGGGTATTCTCTAAAGATTTTGCGTAATCTAATATTGCTTTATTAATCATAAATTACATCACCTAGTTTTTAAAACTAATTTAAGTATATATGATTTTTATATAAAAGACAAGGTACTTTTAAAACTTTATTTGATTTGTTAAAATTTACTTGGTGATTTTATGAGAAGATTTTTATCTTTCAATGATTTTTTTAGGGAGTACTTTAAGGGTAAGGCTGTTAAATTATCTTTAGACGGTGGTTTTACCTGTCCTAATAGAGATGGAAAAATTTCAAATAAGGCTTGTCTTTTTTGTTCAGATGCTGGAAGTGGTGATTTTTTAAACGGCAATTTAACAATAGATGAACAGATTGAAAAGCAAAAATTATTTTTGAAGAGTAAATGGAAGGCAAAAAATTATATAGCATATTTTCAAAATTTTACAAATACTTATGGAGATTTTTCATATATAAAAAATTTATATACTTATATTAGTTCAAGAGATGATATTGTCGGAATTTCAATAGCTACTCGACTTGACTGTATTGATGAAAATATTATTGAGCTTCTAAAACAAATCAGTCAGAAAAAACTCCTCTGGTTAGAGCTTGGTCTTCAATCTACTAAAGAAAGTACAATATCACTGATCAACAGAGGCTACACTCATAAAGAATTTGATAAAAATCTTCAAATCCTAAAGAAAAATAATATTAAATTTCTTCTTCACCTAATTTATGGACTTCCTAACGATTCTATAGAAGATATGAAAGAAACTTTTACTTATGCCAACAGTCAAGGTCCTTTCGGCATAAAATTTCATAATTTATATATACAAACAAATTCTCCTTTGTATAAATATTATTTAGAAAATCCTTTTAAACTCATTAGTAAGGAAGAGTATATTGATTTAATAATTTATAGTCTGGAAAATTTAAATAAATACACTGTTGTTCACAGAATTACAGGTGATGCCGACAAAAAATTTTTTTATGAACCTAAATGGAGCGCCGATAAATTGTCAATTATCTCACAAATTGATAAAATTTTAAAAGAAAAAAATATCCCCATTATTACTAATGAGGATATCATAAAAGCTTGTAATTATTGGAGATAGTTATCTCTTGTTAGAGTTTCTCCAAATTCCCATTTTTTCTGCATCTTTAATCAAATCATCTCTAAATTCTGGAGCTGCAAGATTAATTATCCCTTCTGCTCTTTCCCAAGTTGAACGTCCCTTGCAATTAAAGATACCATATTCTGTTACAAGATAATGAGTACATGGTCTTGGTACAGAAATTACTGAGCCTCTTGGAAATTCAGAAACTACTCTTGATTCTTCCTTATCAATTTTTTTATTGAAAAATTTTGATGATAGGCAGATAAATCCCTTACCACCTTTTGATAAATAAGCACCTAAAGTAAAATCTAGTTGTCCGCCTGTTCCTGAAATATGTTTGTAGCCTGTTGATTCAGAAGAAACTTGTCCATAAAGGTCAATGTTTACAGCATTATTTATAGAAATAAAATTATCAATTGAACCTACAACTCTTGCATCATTAGTATAGTCAACAGGAACAGCCATTGCTTGAGCATTATTATCCAAAAATTCATAAAGTTTTTTTGAACCTGCTGCAAAAGCATAAGCTTGTCTAAATCTATCTACATTTTTCTTAGAGCCGTTTACTTTTCCCTTTAAAGTCATTTCTACAAAAGCATCAACATACATTTCTGTATGAATTCCTAAATCTTTTAAATCTGAATCAGCAATTAGTGAACCAACAGCGTTTGGCATTCCACCAATACCAAGTTGTAAAGTTGCTCCATTAGGAATTTCTTCAACTATTAATTCAGCCACTTTTTTATCAACATCAGTAAAACTACCAGCAGGAATTTCTGCAAGAGGTTCATTTTCTGATTCAATAATATAGTCAACATCATTTACAGAAATTTCATGTTCCCAACCACCTTGGCAATATGGAACATTTTTATTAACTTCAACGATAACTATTTTTGCTTTTTCAATAACTGCCATTTGATGTGAAGCACTTAATCCAAAGTTGAAATATCCATGTTTATTCATAGGAGTAGCAACAACAACAGCTATATCAACATCAATATTTTCTCTTATCCATCTTGGAAGTTCAGAATATCTTAAAGGTACATAAAATCCACCTTCGCCAGCATTAATTCTTTTTCTATCAGGTCCACCTGAATGATAAGAATTCCAAATTACCTTTTTACCTTCAGGATCTGCATCAAAAATTTTAGGTTTAGAAAGCACAACACCTGAACAAACTGAAATTTCATTTAATCTGTCAAGGTCATTTGCAAGAGCCTTATCAAAAGTCTTACTCATTAATGCACCCCATCCATAATCAATTCTCATACCATCTTTAACAAGACCCGCTGCCTCTTTAGGGTCTATTAATTTTTCATTATAAATTTTACTAAAATCCATATTTCCTCCTTAAAATTACTATTAGTTTTATTTATATTAAAAGATTTCCTAAGAAAAAATCTTATAGAAATTAATTTTTCTTGATTGTTCAATAAATTTTAAAAATTTTTCATCTAATTCATTTATTATCTTATCATTTATTTCGACAGGAACTTTTTTACAATGTTTTAATGAATAAATATATGCTCCCTTAACTTCTTTTTTATATATATTTTTGAAAACTTTGCTATAAAAAACCAACTGCCACTTGTAATTCTTAACAAGTTCCTCTTCCGATAAATCTGAAGTCTTTAAGTCAACAATATATATACCTTCATCATAGACAACCTGGTCAATAAAACCTCTAACAATATGACCATTAAAATCATAAAAAAATTCCAGTTCCTTATAAAGGATTTCCTTATCCCTCATATTAAGGTAGTTAACAATTAATTCCCTTATTTCATTAAATTTATTACCATTAATGTCTTCCTTAAAAATTTTAAATAAAAATTCTATATAATCATCTATTTTTTCATCATTATAATGCTCAGCAAAAAAATGTAGCATATTACCACGAACTTTAGGGTCAATATAATAAGTATTTCCCTGAAGTTTTTTTGCATCTCTATTGAAAAAGAATTTCATAAGATAAGCATCTTCATCATAATCATAGTTTAAAAAGTCTGTTATAGAATAGTTTTGCCTATACCTATATTTGAAAGCTTCATTTAAGTTTATTAACTTTCTTGTATCTTCATTTATCTTTACTTGATATTCTTCTTCATCAATATTTACTTCCTTAAAAAATTTATCTGGTGCATTTAATATAGACATATAAGATGCTGGGGATTGTTTTTTTTCTGAACATATTATTAATCTATCTCTAGCCCTAGTCATGGCAACATAAAGTACTCTTCTCTCTTCCTCGAAGTTAATATCCTTTTGCTCATTATTAATAAGATCAAATTTCCCATTACTCCTTTGACTATCTATAGCAAGACCAAACTTTTTATTAAATGTAATCTTTTGAGAAGTTTTATTTGACAAAGGTTTAGACATATTGATTAAAACAACTGTCTTAAATTCCAAACCCTTGGATTTATGAATCGTTAATAAATTAACTCCCTGACTTTTATCATTAACCTCAACAGATTCTATGTATCTTTCAAATACCCTAAAAGAACTTAGACCTTTTTCCTTAAACTCTATTGATTTTTCATATAAGATTAATATATAATCCCAATCATTCTATTAAGTTTAAAAATCCTAAATTCATCAATACATTTTTTTATCAAATAATCCAAGCTTGAAACATTTTTTATCTTCTTAATTTTTATGTACACATCAATAGCTCTAGCTAAATTGCTATCAGAAATATCTCCATGACATACTTCATCAATTGACCTATAACCTTTTAGAAGAACTGTAACTAGACTGTTAAAAGATAAATCACAAAATGGTGATGAAATATAATCCATAAAAGATGTAAAATCATTTTTATTGAATATAGACCTCAAGAAACTTAAAATAAATTTAATTACTTGAGTTTGTTTAAGGTTTATTTTACCCCTATTTACATCTATATTATTTTGCTTTAAATAGGTTTCTAGTTTTTCAAGTTCTCCATTTGTTCTAGCTAAAATTCCTATATCTTTAGAATCATTTTCACTCAGCAGATATTTTATTAATTTTAGATAATCATCTTCATCACAAACTGTATATTTTTCAATCTTTCTTGAAGCCTTATTGTTGGCAACAAGACCTTGATAATCAGTAAAAATATTATTAAATAGAGTGTTAATATCAGAAATAATAGATGCATCAGTTCTGTAATTCTTATTCATGTTTAAAGTCAAAATTTCTTTATCCTTATCTCGGAAAAGCTTGTAAAAATTATCAAAAATACCGATGAAAGAACCTCTAAAGCCATATATAGCCTGTTGCGGATCACCTACTATAAAGATATTTTTGGAATTTAAACCACAAATAATATTATTTTGTAAAATATTTACATCTTGGAACTCATCTATCAAAATATAAGTAAATTTTTTATTTAATTTATCTGATACATCTTTATTTTGAACAAGTTCATTACCATAAATAAGAAGATCATCAAAATCAAGAAGACCTCTCTCTCTTTTTTCTTTTGTATAAAGCTTATGAATTTTTTCTAAAATTTCTATAATAATTTCATAATATTTATAATTAGAATCATCTAATGCAAGTAATAAATTTGAAATCTGTTCTTTTACTGAGTTAAGCTCA
>NZ_AEAA01000142.1:0-1979 GCF_000179335.1 Peptoniphilus sp. oral taxon 836 str. F0141 | reverse complement strand
CAACTGTGCATACAAGTGCATTTGCAAAGTCTGATGTTACTTGGACGGAAGATGATTTTATGTATTCCTCTGAGGGAAATATAATTGCCTTTAGTGATAAAGGCTTAGAAAAGAAAGAGAAGACAAATATTCTAGTATTTCCTGAAGGAACGAAGTCTATAAATGGAAATTATTCTTTAAGTCATTCAAACGATGAACTTAGATATAAAAGAGAATTTGGACGTGGCAAACATTGGGATAAAGTAATTATTCCTGATTCTGTTAAGCATTTAGGCTATGCTGCCTTTTACGATGCAAGTATAGACGAGGTAAAACTATCAAATAGTCTAACTTATCTTGGTGGTTTAGCATTTTTCAATTGTGGACTTAGAGAAGTGACTTTACCTGATACTTTGGTAAATATTGAACATAATGCTTTTGAAAGAAATAACCTCCAAGAAATAACTATACCGAAGTCTGTAAAGACAATTGAACAGTACGCTTTTTCAAGAAATAAATTGCACACTATAAAAGTTTTAGGCAATCCAAATATTAACAGTAAGGGAGTATTCCATAATCAAGAAGTTGAATATAGACCAAAACAAAATCCATTTTACGAAAATCATTTTGGTTTCAACGGAAATCAAGGATTCAAATCTATTCCTAATGGATTAAGGTTTGTAAATGGAGAGTTTTTCTTTGATAAGAATGTAGATAGTGTAGAAGTTGAATTTGATTATAACAATGATATGTATCAAGGAAAGATGACTATATACAACCCAAATAAATATTCCATTGATACTCAAACAGATTTAACAGGACAAGATATTGATGAAAAGGACAATAAGATTGATGATTTAACTAAAAACATTAAGGATTTAGAAAATCAGATCAAAGACTTAAATGATAAGAAACAAGAAGACCAATCAAAGATAGATGAATTAAAAGAAAAGTTAGAATCTTGCAAAGATAATGGAGAGAAACTAAAACAAGAAAAAGCTAATCTAGAAGAAGAGATTAGAGATAAAGATAATAAGATTGCTCAATTGAATAAAGAAATTGAGAATCTTAAAAACTCCAATAATGATGAACTAATAGCAGAAATCACTCAACTTAAAGATGAATTAAAAAGATTACAAAATGAAAATGCAAAACTAAAAGAAGATTATTCATCTACAAAATGGGAGTTAGAAGCTGAGAAAGAAAAGACCGATAAAAACGAAAATAAAATCAAAGAAATGCAAGAAAAGCTCAAGTCTTTAGAAGGAGAACTTGCAAAGAAGACTAAAGAAATTGAGGATAAAGACAATAGAATTAAGGATTTAGAAAAAGCTCTTGATGAAAAAGATACTAAGATAAAAGAATTAGATAATAAAAAGAAAGAAACAGAAAAGACTAAGTCAGAATGTTGTAAGAAAATTGAAGAGCTTCAAAAGGCTATTGATAGTTTAAAAGAATCTTCTGAAAATACAAAAAAAGAATTAGAAGATAAGATTAAAGAACTAGAAGAAAAACAAAAATCTTCTGAAGAAGAAATTAAAAAGCTAAAAGAAGAATTAGATAAGAAAATTGAAGAAGCAAAGAAGTTAATCGAGGAAGCAAATAAAAAAGCTAAAGAAGAACTTGAAAAGCAAGCTAAAGATGAAAAAGAAAAAAATATAAACCAAGGCTTATCTAATAAATTAGATGAACTTCTAAAACTCCAAAAAGAAAACAAAGAGAAGAAAGAAGATAAGAAATCTCAAGATAAAAAATGGGACGAACTTTTGAAAGCTGATGATAAGAACATCCTAAATCAATTTGATCTTAACAAGATGAAAAAGCAAGAGGAACAACAAGGTAAAAAACAAGTTAAAGATGAAAAAGAATTTGCAGTTTTCCAAGTAGACAAAAACTTTTATAACATTATCAACAAAGATGGTAAGACAACAGTATATATGGATGTAAAAACTTATGTAGACCAAGGAAGAACTATGATTCCAGTAAGATATATTGCTTAT
>NZ_AEAA01000143.1:0-2152 GCF_000179335.1 Peptoniphilus sp. oral taxon 836 str. F0141 | reverse complement strand
AAATATTGATACGAAAAAGGGGACTGTCCTTTAGGACTGTCCCTTAATAATTAAAAAAAATTAATATTTAAGCTCTTTTGAATTATATACTAGATAAGTTAGTATTATAAATACTATAAATAATACTAAATTTATTCCTAAAGCTGCAATATTTATATTTGCTGAAATAAAATAGTAGGGTTTAAAAGCTTCCAAAGGCAAAAAGCTTGCAAGTGTCAAAAGACTTCCGCCCACAACTTTTCCTATTATTGTAAATAGTATAACAAGTAATATAAATAATGTGCTGACTGCATCGGCATGGATTGAGCTTTGTGAAAAACTTGAAAATAAAAATCCTAGTGACATAAAGACAAGTCCACCAGCGAAGAGTCCGATAAATATTCTAACAATGCTTTCAATAATGTCAAAGGTTGTAAAATTGGAAATATATTCTTGGTTAATTCCAAGAGTTTTAACTGCACATAATAAACCAAATGTAGCAATTCCTATTATAGCTAAAAATATTATATAAACTATTGTATTGGCACAAAGTTTTCCAGTAACTATATCTGATTTAGAAATTGGGTTTGAGTAAATATATGAAATATTTCCGCTTCCTTGTTCTTTTGATAAAGAATTTGCACCTATTTGCATTGCAAATATATAGATAAGAATTCCTATATAATGGAAAACTAAAGATAAATATTCAGCAATGCTTGTTATATCAAAACCTTCTTCAAATCCTAATATTGATTTTGGAGCTGAGCTTAAAGAATTTAGTAGAGATTCAACTATACTTGTCATTTGAGGCTCTACAAGAAGAGGGAAAAATGCAATCATAAGACCTGTTAATATTATTATAACTATTGCCCATGCAATAAGTTTTGCAAAGTTATTTTTAAATTCCATTGAAAATATCATTCTTGATCCTCCTTCTTGTCAGAAAGGTCGATTTCTTTACCTTTTTTTATAACTATTGTGTCTTGGTTTGAGGCACTAGAAGTGTCATTCTTATCACCTAAAATAATATTTGTGTTTTGAAAATCATCATTGGCATTTTCAGATGTTGAAAAAATTTCTTCGCTTTTATTGTTTTGATTATTCTCAGCATCTATATTATTTTCTATAGGCTCTTCTTTTATAAATGTTTTGTCATTGTCAATATTTTCTTGAGGAATATTTGTATTTACAGAAATATCTTTACTTTCAGTGAAATCTGTTTTCTTTATATTATCTTTTTTTCTTATTTCTTTAAATTTTGCATCTTCATAATATGCACAGAGTTTATCTTCTAAATTGGCATTTTCCAAAGTATAATTTTCAAGTCTTTCATCATAAATGACTTCGGAAAGTTTAGTTAAATCACCATCATAGTAAAGGATGGTTTGTGCATCTGAATCTTTAATAAGTCTTGCACCAGCTTGTGTAAAATATGATAAATTTCCTCTGTAATTATCAATCTTTAAAATCTTATCATAAGTGGTTTTTTCATTATTAAATTCCACATCTTTAATTTGACCCTTATACATATAAGCTATTCTTTTTGAATATTTTTTTGCTTCAATTAAAGAATCAGTTAAAAGAAAAACAGTAGTACCTTCGCCCCTGTTAATATTTACTAAATGACTGAATAATAAGTCCTTATCATCTGCATTAAGACTATTTGTCGGGTCGTCTAAAATAATAAGTCTAGGTCTTATAATTAAGGCATTTATTATCTGTAATAATTTTCTCTCTCTTTCATTCATTTCTCCAAATTTATATCTTGGGTCGAAATCGAAGTACTTTGCTAATAAATCAATATCTTCCGTACTTTTTAAATTGTGGCTAGCTAGAGTTTTTTTAAAGACGCTCATAGCCCTCATATTGTCTGGTAAAAATATCTCTTTACTAACAAAACTTACACTTTCTTTGATTTCCTTAGATTCTTTAAATGTATCCATATCATAAATAAGAGCTTGTCCACTATTTGCTTTCAAAAAGCCCATTAGAATCTTTGTTAGAGTTTCTTTACCAGAGTCCTTTGTGCCTAGAAGAGTGTAAAATTCCCCATCAAGAACTTCTAAATTTAAGTTATCTAAAAGAGTTTCACGTCTGCTTCTTTTGGTTAAATTATCTATTAAAATGGCACTCAAATTGTTCACCTCTTTTGTATTTATTAGTTTAATTATAC
>NZ_AEAA01000144.1:0-40916 GCF_000179335.1 Peptoniphilus sp. oral taxon 836 str. F0141 | reverse complement strand
AAACTGCGAAGAAGTTCCAAAATCAAAAAAACTATTGAAATTTACATTAGATGATGGTAGTGGAAAAGAAAGGATTATTTTATCAGGAATAAAGAATTTTTATAATGCTGAAAAATTAGTAGGAAAGACACTTCTTGCCATCACAAACCTAGCCCCAAGACAAATGATGGGATTAGAATCTTGTGGTATGCTTTTATCAGCAGTATGTGAATATGAAGGTGAAGAGCTTTTAAATCTTATTATGCTTGATTCTAAGATACCAGCAGGTGCTAAAATATATTGATTTATAAGAATTTTTAAGTGAGACTAATTTTAAATTAGTCTCATTTTTAATAATATATATGTAATTTTTTAAAAATTGTAAAAAATAATTGTTATAAAATGAAAAAAGTAGATAGTTGATAATAATAACAAAATTATTAAAATTTACATATTGATATTAGGACAGTGGAGGTTATATATGAAATACAAAGCTATTTATTGGTTTATCCTTTCACCATTTATAAAATCATATTTGAATATACATTTTAGTAAAAGTCAAACTAAAGAATTTACTAAAAAAGCCAAAAGCTTTTATAAAGATTTGTTGGCAAAGGCTGATGACATTGGTGAAAAAAATCCCATGGCTAGTAATCTCTATTTTGCTTTATTGCTATTTTCATTCTTTTTGCCAAATAAAGCTAATATTTCACTAGATATGTTTAAAGATTTAATGAATTATGTTTTGAACCATCCATTTATTTTATTTTTCACTAAATGTGACCTTAATAATGATAAGACAATGAATATGATTAATAAAAAAATTAAAAAATCGGCTTTATGGGCAGAGAAAAATAAAGATAAGTATCCACAAACATGGGAATTTAATTTTTATGATAAGCCAAGAGAAGGCTGTGCTTATTATTTTACTAAGTGTCCTATTGCAAAGTTTTTTAAGGATAATAATTATGAAGAGTACACTGAGCTTTTTTGCAATTTAGATTATATCAAAATTGCTCCAAGTAATGGTATTCTTATAAGAGAGCATACTATTGCACAGGGTGATGATATTTGTGATTTTTGGATTTTGGGTAACAAGGCAAAAAAAGAGTAAATTTAAAATTTGTATAAAAAAAGACGCTCCTTAAATATGATTTAGCGAAAATATTAAGTAAATTACATATTTAATGGGAGCGTCCCTTTATATTAATTTTTTATTTACCAATTTGTTTCATAAGATTTTCTATTGTTTTATCAGCACCATCAGTATAGGCTTTGATATCTTCTCTTGCCTTATAATTTTCACCCTTAAGATTAGCATTATAGGCATCTTGAAGTTCAGTCATTTTTATTTGAAAATCTGTAAATAAATTAACTACTTTTTTTGCGACATCTTCATCTTTATTTATAATAGCTTCTTTTAAGTCGGGAAGCATTGTTAAGGCTCTTTCATTGGCTTCCATAGCTTTATTATAAGTATCTCTAAATTTATCAGAAACATTTATATTTTTTAAGCTCTGAAACTGCATCTGAAATTTCTTTGTTAGCCCTATTGTATTCTTTTTCTAAATCTTCTTTTGATAAAGTGCTAGCTTTTTCAAAGAATGATTTTTTTAAAGAAGTCATATTGTCTTCAATTATTTTTTGTTTACTTTGAAATTTATTTAAAAATTCTTTTTCGTCAGCACTTAAACCAGTTATTCCATCGGTGATGTTATCTTTTTGTGAGTTTATAATGACCTTTTTTTCTTTTCCATCCCAATTAACTTTAAGATTCATATTTTCTGCAACAAATCTCAGAGGCACATAGGTTCTGTCCTTTCTTATTAATGGGGCAACGTCATTTTTAATTTTTTCATTATTTACTGTGATATTTGTATCGCCAATTGTCATAAGGATTTGTCTATCATTATTTTTTATAGTAACAAGCTTCTTATCCTTATTCCAATCCACCTTATAATTCAAGGCTTCACCAATAAATCTGATGGGAACAAAAGTCCTATCTTTTTCTATAAAGGGTGCGGCATCAGTTTTAATAATTTTACCATCAATTTCTATTGAAGGTGCTTTTGCAAATACCGTAGTACTTATAAGTAGCAATGAAGCAAGAACTAAAGTTATTATTTTTTTCATATTTACCTCCTAATTACTTCCTGTTGTTACAAACTTTTCATTTAAATATATTAAATTGCTATCATTTTCATCTTTTATTTCAATAAAAGAATCATTTCCTCTAGTTGGTTCAATTTTTCCATTATCTCCATCCTTATAAAAAATTATATATTCTTTATTTGGGATTAGTGATTTTGGTAATTCAATTTCAACGTTTGACAAATCTCCTACATAATCTGTTAAGAAGTTTGATTCAAGACCATTTGTAGAGGAATTTTGTATTCTAACTCTTGAAATATAATTTGAGTTTTCAATCAGATTATCAACAAATTCCTTATCAAAAGCTGAGGTTATAGGAGTATTTGCTGATTCTTTAGAATCTTCACTTTCTTTGTTTGAGGATGCGTTGCTATTTACAACAACTTTATTGGTGGAGCTACCAATTTTAACATTTGAATCTTTACTTTCGTTTTTTTTGCCACAAGCACTCAAAAATAAAGATAAAGCCAAAACAGAGATTAATAATTTGCCTTTCATATAGACCTCCTTTTTTTCATTTTATCATATAAACCTCTTATTTTAAATACTTTTAAAATTTCTGATTTACTTGGGTGAAAACAGTAAATTATTTTATTTATCGTGTCTACATGATATAATAAAACTGTTATTATGGATAAGGATGTATTTGATTTATTAGAAAAATTAGATAATCATGGTTATAAGTCATATATTGTTGGAGGTTGTCTTAGAGATATACTTCTGGGAATAAGACCTAATGATTTTGATATAACGACAAATGCTAGACCGAGTCAAGTAAAAGAAGTGTTCAGAGAATATAAAATATTTGATTATGGCATAAAATACGGAACGATTACAGTAGAATATAGAGATAGATTGTATGAAATAACAACTTTTAGATCAGAAGGAACTTATAGTGATAACAGAAGACCTGATAGGGTTTTATTTTTAGATTCTATTGATGATGACTTAGCTAGACGAGATTTTACAATTAGTGCTATGGCAATGGATAAGTCTTATAATATCTATGACCCTTTCAATGGTATAAGGGATTTAAAAAATAAAATAATCAGAGCTTGTGGAGATGCTAACAAACGTATTGAAGAGGATGCATTAAGAATTTTAAGGGCAATAAGATTTGCCACTAGGTTTAAATTTTATCTTGACGAAGAATTATTTGATGCCATAAGCTTGAACAGAAATTTATTAAAAAACATAGCTAGGGAAAGAATTTTTAGTGAAATTTGTAAAATAATTACTTATGATAATCCTTCTTATGGATTTTTGCTAATGGAGGAAACAGGAATCCTTGATATATTATTTCCAAGTCTAAGAAAAACTGTCGGCTTTGATCAAAAAACTCCATGGCACGATAGAAATCTTTTTGATCATCTTCTGTGCGTAATGGATAATGTTCCTAATGATTTATCTTTAAGATTTGCTGCCATATTTCATGATATCGCTAAACCTCTAACTCTTAAAATAGATGGTGACGGCACAGGACATTTTTTAGGTCATGATGCACTAGGAGCTACAATGGCTGAAGATATTTTAAAATATTATAAGGCACCTAAGGCATTAATTGAAAAAGTTTCTATTTTAATTAAGGAACATATGAAAGTTCAAGAAGTAATGACAGATAAAGCACTAAGACGACAGATTAAAAGAGTAGGAAGAGAAAATATTTTAGACCTATACGAACTCTTATATGCAGATTGTGTATGCACAAGATATGATCAAGATGGAAGCTTTATTTTAAATAGAAAAAAAAGAATAGAGGAACTTTTAGATGAAAAAGAAATGAAAAAAGAAAAGTTTCTCGAAATTAATGGATATGATTTAATTGAACTTGGTTTTCATGGAAAAATAATAGGTCAAATTTTAAAATATGCTGAAAATTTAGTCCTCAGCGATACAAGTTTAAATAAAAAAGAAATACTTTTAGAAAAGATTAAAAATAATTTTATAAGCGGTGATAGAAATGGGTAAACTTTTTGGTACAGATGGTGTTAGAGGTATAGCAAATAAATTCCTCTCTCCTGATTTATGTTTTGAGTTGGGAAGATCAGCCGGATTTGTTCTTTCAAAAGAAAAAAAAGGTAAAGTTATTGTAGGTAGAGATACAAGATATTCAGGAGATTTGATAGAATCATCCTTAGTAGCAGGACTTTTAAGTATAGGATTTGATGTTGATATTGCAGGAGTTATTCCAACTCCTGGTATTGCATATTTAACTAAAACTTATGATTATTTATTGGGAGTAGAAATTTCAGCATCTCACAATCCCTATGAATACAATGGTATAAAATTTTTCTCCAGCCAAGGTTTTAAACTTCCTGATGAAGTGGAAAATGAAATTGAATCTATTATTTTAGATGATATAAAACTTTATAAAGATTTAACTGGTGATAAAATTGGTAGAATTAATAGGAGCGATAAATTTGTAAGCATATACAAAAATTATTTAAAGAATTTAGTCAAAATGGATTTAAAGGGCAAAAAAATTGCTCTTGATATAGGTAACGGTGCTCTTTATGATATAGCTAAAGAAGTTTTAGAATCTTATGGGGCAGAGGTAATTGTTATTAACGACAAACCCAATGGTAAAAATATTAATGATAATTGTGGTTCAACCAATCCGAACCTCATAAAAGAATTAGTAATAAAAGAAAAAGCTCTAATGGGTATGTCCTTTGATGGAGATGCAGATAGGATAATTGCAGTTGATGAAAAGGGAAGCATTGTTGATGGTGATCATATATTAGCCATATGTGCTAGCTATTTAAAAGAAAAAAACAAGTTAAAAAATAATGCTTGTGTCGGTACAATTATGTCTAATATGGGACTTGAAAAATATTTAAAATCAATAGGTGTAAATTTTGTCGCAACTAAAGTTGGCGACCGATATATCATTGAAGAAATGCGTAAAAGTGATTATATAGTTGGAGCTGAACAATCAGGTCATGTTATATTTTTAGAACACAATACAACAGGAGATGGTCTTGCAACAGGTATCAATCTTTTAAATATTATGGAAGATACTGGTAAAAAACTTTCCACTTTAAATGAACTTATGACATCTTACCCACAAGTTCTAGAAAATGCAAAAGTTCCAGACGAATTTAAGAGAAAAGTTTTAGAAGTTCCTGAAATTAAAGAAAAAATTAATAAAATTGAGGAAAAATATAAAGGTAATGGTAGAATAGTAATAAGACCATCAGGCACAGAACCTTTGGTTCGTGTTATGATAGAAGGTGAAGATATAGTTTCTATAGGAAAAGATGCTATAGAATTAAAAAATTTTATTGAAGAGAAACTTAATTAGGAGTAAATATGTTTAAGATAATAAGTGATTCAAGCTGTGATTTAACAAAAGAAGAAATTAATGACCTCGATGTTTCTTATGTACCATTTAAGATAACAATAGATGGAAAAGAATTTATTGACGATTATGATTTTAATTTGAATGATTTTCTTACTGATATGGAAAATACAAAAAAACCGATTACTACATCCTGTCCGTCACCTTTTGATTATATGGAAGAGATAGAAAAAAATAAGGATAGGGATATATATCTTGTAACAATTTCTTCAAAACTTTCCGGTTCATTCAATGCTGCTCAGGTTGCTGCAAAAGGGGCTAAGGAAAAATATCCTGATATTAATATTGGACTTATTGATTCAAAATCAGCATCTGCTGGACAAACTAGAGTTGTCTTAAAATTGCTTGAATATTTGAAAGAGAATAATTCTTTTGAAGAAACAATGGATAAAATCATAAAATATATTGATTCGCAAATTACAATGTTTGTTTTGGAATCAATGCAAAATTTAATAAAAAATGGGAGAATTAAAAAGTCAGCTGGCTTAATAGCAAATGTTTTAAATATCAGACCCATTATGATGTCAAATGATGGCGAAATTGAGCTTTATGAAATGAACAGGGGAATGAAAAAATCCCTCGATAAGCTGATGATAGCAATAGGAAAGTTGAATAAAAATAAAGAAAATGGAGTTTTATCTATTTCCCATGTAAATGCAAAAGAAAGGGCGGAAAGCTTTGCTCAAAAAGCCAAGGAACTTTATAATTTTAAGGATATAGTTGTACGTCAAACAAACGGATTATCAGCTGGCTATGCAGATATTGGAGGAATTGTAATAGCTTTTTAAGGAGATTTATGGCAAAAAATAATAATCACAATAATAATCACATAGAAGATTTTGAAAACTTAATAGACCATGCTATAAAAGAAGAAAATTTTAAAGAAATCAATGAATTTATATCACAAAGCTTAAATTCGGCTGTAAATATAACTAAATCATCTATCAACAAGCTTTTTAATAAGACCAATGATAACAGACCATATAGAGTTTGTGAGGATGATAATATTATAAACCAAAAGCCTAAAGCTGAAAAAAAAGTTCGTGCTTGGTCAAATTTAGCAAAACTATCCTTAATTTTTCATGGTATTGGAGCAATTGCAATGTTAATAGATGGAGTATCTAGATTTTATTTAGATTCATTAATGGTTTTTGCTTTATATTTTGTACCAGCTATTATATTTTCTTTATATATTTTGTATAGAACAGATAAATTAAAAAAGCAAATTATAAGATTTAGAAAATATAAACGAGAAATAGGAAACAATACAGTTATACCTGTAATGGATCTTGCTGTAGCTACATCTAAGGCAAAAGACTTTACTATAAATGATTTATTAGATTTAATAGATAAGGATTTCTTTAGACAAGCTAGAATTGTTGAAAATGGAGAATTGTTGATTCTCGATTCAAAAACTTACAAATTATATAAAAAAGAAAAACTTAATAATTTTAATGAAGAAAATGAAGATCTAAAAGTTAATGATTTTAAAGCATCAGATAGGGAAGAAATACTTTCAAAAGCAAAAATTCAAATAACAAAGTTAGCAAATTCTGTAGATGCTTTAAAAGAGCCTATGAAATTTAAGATAACAAAACTTCTAGGAACTTTAAGAAGGATATTTTCCATCGTTAAAGAAAATGATGTTGATTTAAAAGATCTTTCAAAGTTCATTGATTATTATTTACCAACAACAACTAAACTTGTAGAAACTTATAAAGAGATGCAGGATTCACCGACACAATCAGTTGAAGTTTCCCTAAAAGAAATTGACAAAACAATGGATATTATTAACGAAGCTTTTTTAAAGCTTTTAGATAATATGTATGAAGATAAAGTGATTGATATATCCTCAGATATTTCTGTTTTAAAAACTATGTTGAAACAGGAAGGTCTACTCGATGATGATTTTATGTTAGGAGGAAATAATGCAAAGAGAAATTAAGCTATCCTTAGATGGTTTAGAAAATAATGAAGAAGATAAGCTTGAAATAATACCGGAAAAGGAAGTAGCAAAAAGAAAAGTGAATTTAAGTCCTGAAGAAGCAAAACAAGTTGAAGAATTTGCAAAACAAATTGATATTTCAGACTCCAATTTAGTTTTACAATATGGTGCAGGAGCTCAAAAAAAGATTGCTAATTTTTCTGAAAAAACTTTAGATTCTGTAAAAACTAAGGATTTAGGAGAGATTGGAGAACTCTTAGGAAATGTTGTTACTGAGCTTAAAAATTTTGAAATTGATGAAGAGGATAATAAATTAGTATCTTTTTTTAAAAAACAAGTTAATAAAGCTAATTCAATAAGAGTAAAATATGATAATGCTGAAAAAAATGTAGATAACATTATTAAAGCTTTGGAAAATCATCAAATGATTCTTATGAAAGATATTGCAACCTTGGACCAAATGTATGATTTGAACGAATCATATTACAAGGAACTTTCAATGTATATATTGGCTGGTAAGAAAAAACTTGAAGAAGCTAGAGAGCTTGAACTTCCGAAATTGCAAAAAGAAGCACAAAATTCTAACCTACCCATAGATGCACAAAAAGCTAATGACTATGTTAATTTAATTAATAGATTTGAAAAGAAACTTCATGATCTTGATTTAACAAGAATGGTTTCAATACAAATGGCACCCCAAATAAGGATGGTTCAATCTTCAAACACTATAATGGTCGAAAAAATTCAATCTATTATGGTTAATACAATTCCCCTATGGAAATCACAAATGGTTATAGCTATGGGAGCTAATCACTCTAAAGAAGCTGCTAAGACTACAAAAGAAGTAACCGATCTGACAAATAAACTATTAAGAAAAAATGCACAGAGCCTAAATCAACAATCCATCGAAACGGCAAATCTTTCCGAGCGAGGAATAGTTGATATTGAAACAATAAAATACACAAATGATCAGTTAATTTCAGCCTTAACAGAAGTGAGAAAAATTCAAGAACAAGGACACGAGAGAAGAATTCAAGCAGAAGAAGAACTTGCAAAAATTGAAGAAAATTTAAAAAGTTCATTGAGAGAAATAGCTAAAAAGTAAGACTTTTGTCTTGCTTTTTTTGATTCAAACATTAGATTTACTTAAATCGCACTTTATGACTAAATTCTGATTTTTTATATAATTCATGAGGCATAACTAAAATTAAAGTCTTATCTTTTTATTGATATATTTTTGTTTTTTTACGTGGATACAATAAAAAGCGAAGTCTTTAATAAAGATATGTAAGTTAAATAAATAAAAAACTAAATAAATATCACTTGATATGATAAATAAAAGCTGTAGCAGATTAATTTCCACTACAGCTTATTTAATTATATTAAAGTTCTAATTTTAAATCTCCTTCTTTTATCCAGTTAATTTTTCTTAATGGTATATATATTATATAAGAAACTAAAGCTGGCAATAAAATGTGAAGTAATATTATTAAGAATAATAAATTAAAAAAGGGAACTTCAGGCATGGAAGTGAAAGTTGCAATTTGACCAACAAGTCCACAAGTACCCATACCTGCACCTATTGGAATATTTGTCATTTTAAATACAACAGTGGCTAAAGGTCCCAAAATGGCAGAGGCTAAAGTTGGTGGAATTGCAATTTTTGGATTTCTCACTATGTTAGGCATTTGTAACATACTAGTGCCTAAACCTTGAGCTACAAGCCCTTCAAAGCCGTTATCCCTGAATGATATTACTGCAAACCCAATCATTTGACAACAACAGCCAATTGTTGCGGCACCACCAGCAAGACCTGAAAGTGATAACATCATGCAAAGTGCGGCTGATGAAATTGGTAATGTTAAAACAATACCAACTATAACAGAAACCACAATACCCATAATAAAGGGTTGTTGTTCAGTAGCAATCATTATTATATTTCCAATACCTGTCATTATTGCATTTATTGTCGGACCAATTAAATTCGCTAGGAAAACACCAACAAGAACTGTTACGACTGGAGTAATAACAATATCAATTTTTGTTTCTTTTGATACAATTTTACCAAATTCAACAGCAAATAAAGTTGCTATGTAAACTCCCATTGGTCCACCCAACTCATTACCTGCGATTCCGACAATGGTAGAAGCAAAAATAACGAGGTTTGGAGCTCCAAGAGCATAAGCTATTGAAACTGCAATAGCAGGGCCTGTTGCTTCTTTAGCTAAAGGCCAAATAGTTTCTGATAAAAATTTAATATTTAGTGAAGTGCCGATGGAATTAAGAATAGTTCCAACTAAAAGAGTAGCAAATAGACCAAAGGCCATAGCACCCAAGGCATCCACGAAATATGTCTTTGGAGAAAGTGAAACATTCTTTCTCCTTAGAAAGGATATCATAATTTTTCTACCTCCTATATTTAAATACACGTTTACAATTATATCACTTAATAAGTAATAAGTTAAATATTATTAATTTTTTTATTAAAATTTAATTTGTAAAAATAATTATTTATAAAGAAATATTATGGGTATAAGAATTCTTGAAAGACAATATTTTTTAATTTTAGGTCTTTATAAAATATTATTTAGATAATGTAAAAAAACTTTGACGAATGATGTTAGTTGTGGTATATTATGCACATAGTATACCGAGCTGGTATAGTTTATTTTTTAAAATGATATTTTTCAAACATTTTAATTTTAAGGAGGCAAATAATGTATAAGACAACAGATGAACATGAAGCCCTTCGTAAATCTATTAGAGAATTTGCTGAAGCGGAAATTAAGCCTAATGCCTTTGCAATGGATCAAGCAAATGAATTTCCTGATGAAATTGTAAAGAAAATGGGTGAAAACGGTTGGATGGGTATTCCTTACAGCAAAGAGTATGGTGGTGCAGGTCTTGATGCAATTTCCTATGCAATAGCTGTAGAAGAGTTATCAAGAGTAGATGCTGGATGTGGGGTTATCCTTTCTGCACATACTTCATTAGGATCTTATCCAATAGAAGCTTTTGGTACTGAAGAACAAAAGAAAAAATATTTAGTACCTCTTGCTAAAGGTGAAAAATTGGGTGCTTTTGGTTTGACTGAACCAAATGCAGGTAGTGATGCAGGTGGGACTGAAACAACTGCTGAACTTGATGGAGATTATTACATTTTAAATGGTGGAAAAATCTTTATCACAAATGCTCCTAAGGCAGATTTCTATGTAGTTTTCGCTGTAACTACACCAGGAATTGGAACTCATGGAATTTCTGCTTTTATTGTAGAAAAAGGATGGGACGGATTTACATTTGGAGACCATTATGACAAAATGGGTATAAGGTCATCTTCTACTGCTGAACTTACTTTTAATAAGGTTAAAGTTCCTAAAGAAAACTTACTTGGTCAAGAAGGTCAAGGATTCAGAATTGCTATGCAAACTCTTGATGGTGGTAGAATAGGTATCGCTTCTCAAGCTTTAGGTATTGCACAAGGTGCTTATGAAGCAGCACTTAAATATGCTAAGGAAAGAATCCAATTTGGTAGACCTATAGCTCAACAACAAGCAGTCGCATTTAAGATTGCAGATATGGCTACTAAAATTCGTGCAGCTAGACTATTGATTTATTCTGCTGCTGAAATGAAAACAAATCATGAAAAATATTCTATGGAAGCTGCTATGGCTAAGACTTATGCCTCTGAAACTGCACTATTCTGTGCAAATGAAGCACTACAAATTCACGGTGGTTCAGGCTATATGAAGGGCATGGAAGTTGAAAGATTCTATAGAGATGCAAAGATTACAACTATATATGAAGGTACAAGTGAAGTTCAAAGAGTAGTAGTTGCTAATAATATCATCGGGAAAACAAAGAGAAAAAAGGGTAAAGCTGCAGTAATTCAAAAATCACAAGAACCAATTACAGGTGTTAGAAAAAGAGAAATAATTACTGCAGATTCAGCAAAAGAAGCGGTTGATATTTTAGTACAAAATCTTAAGAAAGATGGTTATGATTTTTCAGTTGGTATTCCAATGGATACACCAATTTATGATGCTGAAAGAGTTGTTTCAATCGGTAAAGGAATAGGTTCTAAGGAAAATCTTCCAATGGCTGAACAATTAGCTAAAGCTGCCGGTGCTGCTATAGGTTGTTCAAGACCAACTGCAGAAGCATTGAAAATTTTACCACTTGAAAGATATGTTGGTATGTCTGGACAAAAATTTAATGGTAACTTATATATTGCATGTGGTATTTCAGGTGCTATTCAACACTTAAAAGGTATCAAAAATGCATCAACTATTGTTGCTATTAATACTAATGCAGGTGCTCCAATATTTAAGAATTGTGACTACGGTATCGTTGGAGATATGTTTGAAATTATGCCTCTATTAACTGAAGCTTTAGGAACAGAAGATAAAAAGGAAGCTCCACCAATGAAAAAAGTTAGAAGGTCTAAACCGAGAAAACTTGCACCAAACTATTCAGTAATGGTTTGTCCAGGTTGTGGATATGAATATGATCCTGATCTTGGTGACCCAAATGGTGAAATTGATCCTGGTACTGAATTTGAAAGACTTCCAGATGATTGGTCTTGCCCAGATTGCCTAGAACCTAAAGAAAACTTTATAGAAGCTGAATTTACTGAAGATAGAAAGTAAGGAGGAGTTATGTTTACTGTAAGAAAAGTTGTAGATGATTTATATTATGTAGGCGGAAGCGACAGAAGACTTGAACTTTTTGAAAATTTATTCCCGATTCCTAGAGGAATTGCTTATAATTCCTACCTATTGTTAGACGAAAAAACAGTGCTTTTAGATGCAGTTGACTGGTCTATAGCACGTCAATATATCGATAATGTTGTAAGAGTATTAGATGGTCGTCCACTAGATTATCTAGTAATACACCATATGGAACCTGACCACTGCGGAACTATTGATGAAATGATTTTAAGATATCCTAATCTAAAGATTATCTCTTCTGAACAAGGTTTCCAAATTATGAGACAAATCGGTTACCACGTAAAGGAAGAAAATTGTATAGTTGTTGAAGAAGGCGACACAATTTCCTTTGGTAGACACGAATTGTTCTTTATAGAAGCACCTATGGTTCACTGGCCAGAAGTAATTATGTCACTTGATACAACAAACGGAGTGTTATTCTCAGCCGATGCTTTTGGTTCATTTGGAGCATTAGACGGACAAATATTTGCTGATGAAGTTGACTTTGAAAGAGATTGGCTTGATGACGCAAGAAGATATTTAACAAATATTGTTGGCAAATATGGTCCTTTCATAACAAATGTTTTGAAAAAAGCTTCAACTGTTGATATTAAAGTTATTTGTCCACTTCACGGTCTAGTATGGAGAAAAGATTTGGGATGGTTCATCAACAAATATGCAACATGGGCATCATATACTCCTGAAGTTGAAGGTGTACTAATCTGTTATGGTTCAATGTATGGAAATACCGAATTTGCTGCTCAATCTTTAGCTACAGCACTTTGTGAAAAAGGAATGACTAATGTTAAGTGCTATGATGTTTCAAAAACTCACTATTCTTATTTAATAAGTGAAGCATTCAAATATTCTCATATTGTTTTGGCTAGTCCAACTTATAACTTGGGAATTTACCCTAACATGAAGAATTTTATAATGGATATGGCTGCCTTAAACTTACAAAATAGAACCGTTGGTATAATTGAAAATGGTTCTTGGGCTTGTACTGTTGGAGATAAACTTGAAGAATTCCTTGATGAAAATTGCAAGTTGATGGATGTTCTTCCAGAAAGAATTACTCTTAACACTTCATTAAATGCCGTTCAATTAAATGATATTGATACTATGGCTAATGCTATCTTAGAATCAATGAAAAATTTAAGAGAACTCCATGCAAAACTTGAACAAGGTAAAGGGGAAAAATAAAAAATAAGATTAATTTTTAATAGAAAAATTATAATTTGATGGTTATAAGTTAAGGTCAACAATGGATGAAAGCGTATTGGAAAAAACTTTTAAGAACACTCTATATATCTTTGGTGGTAACAATAATCATCGCAAATCTTTCTATGTGATAATTATTACATGTAACTTAACCAAGATAAATTTAGAAAAAAGAGAATTTTTTGCAAGGGTGATTTTCCATAAAAAGCTTAAAATTTATAAGGTTCAAGATTTAAAAGAACTAGAATAAAAATATTTAAAAATTTTTGCTGATTTAAGTAAAGATGGAAATTTAGCTTTTGTTAAACCTTATCAAAAACTATTAAAAATTTTAGTTTTGAATAAATAAAAATAAAGGGGGCTTATAAATTGAGCCTCCTTTATTTTTTAGCATATTAAATTTTACCTAAGCACTCTTTCGAATTTTTTTTGCTTGATTTCAAAATCATTAGTATCAATATTAAATGAGTTTTTGCTATCCTTATTCGCGTGTGCCTTTATAGCATTGCCTTGGTACAAGAAAGTATTGCTTGCACAAATAATATCAGCATAAGACCACATATTTTCATTGACATCTTTGAAGTTTATTAGGTTCTTACTATTCTTTGCAATGTAGTCCTTATCAACAAATCTTTTAAAGGCCTTGTTAGAAATAGATACAACTTCTTCTCTTGTTATAAATTTATCACCCTCATACTTAACCTTTCCTTCTTCATAAATCTCTAGCCAGCCTTCCTTGTATGCGGCTTCCACATCACTAATTGCCCAGTGTCCAGTCTTTAAATTCATATGGTTGCCATTTGAATTTCCAAGTTCTTGAAATCTCTTTAGAGTTGAAATCCATTCATTTCTTGTAATCTTATTTTATGGTTTGAAATTTCCATCATTATAACCTGAAAATACTTTTGCTTGGCTTACAATTTTAATAGCTTTGGTGTACCAAGCTTCTCCAATGTCCTTATAAGAAATTTTGAAATCATTATGGTACTTGTAGCCATCTTCAATTAAGACATTGGCAAGTATTTGTGCAGCTTCTGCACGAGTAAGACCATCCTTAGGTCTAAAATTACCATTGAAACCTTGAATATATCCAACTTCTTTGAAATAAGAATTATCTGTAGGTTTTTTTTCGACTTTATTTTGAAAATTTGCTTCTTTATTTACTTCTGCATATTTTTGATTATTAAAACTATCCGCAATAACAGAGTATCCAAAATTATTATCTTTATCAATCACAGGATGATTAGGATCATTATCTTTTGGAATAAATTGAATTTCTGGTTCTAAATCTTCTGGATAATTTGGCTTGTCATCACCAGGAGTTAGTGGAAAGTCAGGTTCTGAATCATCTGAGTCTTCAGGTTTTTGTCTATTTGAGGGATTTGGTTTATTATCATCTGATTCATTTGGCTTTGGTTTATCACTTGGCTTATCAGGTTGTTCCGGTAATTCTGGTTTTTCTTTTGTTCCTGGATTTTCTGGTTTATCCGGTGTATCTGGAATAGATGGAATATCTGGCACTATAGGTTTGTCCGGTGTAAGTGGATTTTCTATTTTATTTTTCTTTTTAGGCTTTTGGTCATCAAACTGAGCAGTAATAGTTGTGTCTTTTGTAAATTTATGACGTTTATTAAAATCAAAATCTTCACCAGCTTGGCTATCACTTAACCACTTAACTAATTTAGGTTCTTCTTCGCTATTATTTATGCCAATTTCAGAAATATTAACCCAAGCATTTGGATTTACATAGTAAATTTTACTAACTTTATTATTTGCCTTTCCCGTTGGATCAACTGTGACTTTTACATAGTTGATATTATTTAGGTAATTTTTTTCAGCCTCAGTTAAAAATAATGGCTTTTCTCCTGATGTATTTGCTTCATAAACATTTTTGTAAACCTTAATTGGTATTTCAAGTACTTTTTTATCTTCGCTAGTACCAAATTGCACCAATGCCCTAATCTTTACTGTACGGACAAGTTCATCCTTATCAGATGTATTTTTTTCGCTGCAGAGGTTAAAAAGTTTTTCATCACTTAAGCTAGTTCCATTTTCATCTACAAACTCTACATTTGCAATAGTTCCACTATCTTTTCCTGACCAAGTAACAAGACTCATAATATCAGAAATTTTCGGTGCAAAGCTATTAGTCCATTTACTGTTAGGATCCATAAAGGATTCTGTTGTAGTTAGACTATTTGCATCAATTTCAGACCAATCAAATTTTGCAGTAAATGTGTAATTTTCATCAATTGGTGTATTCTTGTCTAATAGGGGAGAGTCCCATTTGATAAATTCTCTTCCAAGGTCTGGTCTTATATGGTGCTTATCAGATATATCTTCACCATCTTTTAATAAGTCAGGCACTGATAATAGACCAAATTTAAGACCCTTTATAACGTCGTAATTAATTTCCTTAATTTCTTTACCTTGAACATCCTTACCGAAACAACCTCCATCAGAAGCCTTAAATATTACTCTTACATATCCATCTGGTACAGGGTCATTAGGATTTTGACATTCAATTACACGAGCATCTTGGTAGTAGAAGTTGATTTCATCGGAACCACTTCCATTAATACCTAAGAGTTTATTTGTATTTTCGTCAATATCATAAAAAAGTTCTTTCTGTGGCTTTTCATCCTTTGCCAAAACCCAACCTGGTATAGGTCTGTAATTTCTGACATCAAAATCACGGCATGGGCTAATAACTTTTTCTTGTCCAATGATGCTATTTTCTCTAATAAGCCTTTCTTTTTGACTTGGTTCTGTAGCTGTATCAATATCTTTTTTTGCCCTTACATCAACATAATTAACCTTATATTTACGCGTCTTATATCTTCTGTAGAAAAATTTAAAAATATTATTTTCAAATTTTGGATTTTTACTTGATATGCCAGTTTTTTGATCAACAATATTTTCAGGTTCTACACGGAAAGTTTGGAAGTAGGTGTTGTTGAATTTAACCCTATCGTTATAATCCTTATATTCCTTGTAAATATCAGAATTGCTATGTTGCATAAACTCTTCATCAGTTGCTAAAATCCATTCTTCGTTTTGTTGGTCACCTATTGTTGCTGCTAAATAGTTGACACGCTTGTTTTCAAGCTCTTCCTCTAAAGGATTTCTCAAAATAGACTTATCAAGATTAAAATCTTCATCTAAGAAATAATGTTTAATCTTCACATCAACGGTGTCAGTTGGCAGCCAAATGGCTCTTAAATAAATTGGACTTACAACATCATTTCCAAAGGCATAGAGTTCAGGAGCTCCTGAAATATTACGGTATTTTTTGCTGTAATCTTTGTCCAAAACATCAGTATAATTACCGTCATGATCTTTTTTATAACGGATAAGTTCCCAACCTCGAAATTCATATCCCTTTCGTCTTGGCTTTTCTGGCAATCTTAATTTTTGATGTTGGACTACTGTAAATACTTCTTTGTCGCCATCTTTTTCTCCACCTAAGGGATAAGTTACTTCTTTTTCCTGTCCAATATCGCCCTCTTTAATTGTTTTTTTCTCAAGGCTTAGATTATCTGTGTCGATATTTGGTAAGGTACCACCATTAGCATCAAAGGTAACTTTCCATTTGTAATCAGGTTCGCCCCATTGAGCATATAAGACTAAATTTCTCGCTGGCATGGTTTCATTGTTTTTCCATATAAGCTTTTGTCCTTTAGTATCCAATGCCCAACCTTTAAATTCCCATTGCTCAGGGATTCCTTTTGGTTTTTCAGGCTTATGAACTTTATCGAGATTCAATTTCTTTAGAGGGTATTGGTAGTAAACCTTAATTTTATCCTTATCTTTATAGGCTGCATCATCCTTTTCTTTTGATGGGTCATTGTTAAGTTTTATTTCATACTTATTTCTTGAGTATTCAAAGGCTATATAACCATTTTCATCGAAATCTTCACTTTCGTCACCACTATCACCGTTTTCATCATCCTCTAGGTCCTCAATAGGCTTCTTTGGATCTTCCTTCTCATCTTCATTTAGCGAGTTTATTTTAGGAAAGGCCCACATAAAATACATCTTGCCCTTTTGTCTTTTCTTACCATTGAATCTGTAGTAAACCTTAGGAAATGACGTTTTTTCATTTCTTTCTTCATTCTTGTCATCTTGCAGGTCAGGTTCATCGAATCTTTCAGCTTTCTTTTTCCCCTTGCCCCTAAAACCTTGAAGGTCTGGCGGTGTAAAATCATAATCGCTATTATTTGTATCAGACTTTACCATATAGAGGTCATAGTCATAGTTTTGTTGACCTTCTTCAAAACCGTCCAGCAAAAAGTCAACGTGAATTGGAAAAACTTGATAATGTTGGTCAATGCCAAAGGCTATATCAAAGGGACCAGCTTTTTTTGCAGGCACTCCTTGACCCATAGGAATTTCCTTTGCTAATCCATTTTTACTAAGATCTGGGTAATCCACAAATTCGTTGGCAGTGAGCCTATAAGGAGGGGTATCACGATAGTTTCGTTTATTTACATCTTGCAAGATAGACCATCCTAAAGAGTTGTAGCCATCTTTAAAACCACTGACTTCCAAGATATCATTGGGCCACATGCCCACAAGGCTTTGGTTAAAGCGAGCCTTAAAGTGATAAGGAGCTCCCGGTTTTCCCAGCACTTCTCCATTTCTTGTAAGTGTCGGATAAAAACTGTCCTGAAATGAACCTTTAGTAAACCAAAGATTGTAGACTTGCCTGTCATAGTAGATGTTATAAACAGTTTCTCCTGTAGCAGACACTTCCTTTACAAGGCTAGGATTCTTTAAATCGACATTCTCTTTATTGGTAAGTTCTTTATTGTAGACAAAAAACTTATTAAGGTAGGGGATTTCCATTTTTTCTGTGTTTTTCGGATCATTGACCTTTACTTTTTCTCCGTCGTAAATCCTTTTTAATCTAGCACTATCCAAATCTGTAAACTCTACGCCTTTTACAGGTTCTTTTTCGAGTTCTGGACGCATACCTACTAACTGATCCTTATATACATGGGTTCCCACAAAGTCATACCTATCCAAAAGCTTAGCATTTTTTGGGTAATCCGACTTTTCTGCCCAAAATAAAACAGTATAGTCTGCTTGTTTTTTTCTTTCCCAAACTGCAATAAAGGTTACTTTTTCAGCAGGCATCTCTAAATTGAGGTCTAGATTTAAACTTGGATTACCTGATGAATCCTTTATAATTTCATCTTTTTTGAAAATAGTATCTACGCCATTTATATTTCTCTTTAAATCAACAGAAGGCTTCCATCCTTTGAGAATCATTCCAGCCTTAGTTGGAATATCCCCATCAGCAATCTTTGGAATTTTTTGTTCATAATATAGGCTTCTTGCAGGTATTGGTGTACCATCACCACAGTCGAACACAAGATCAAAGTATGCACGATTGTAACGATACTCCAATTCAAAATCGTCTGTATCTTCAGGAACTTGTGTCATAATAAAGTCTGTCTCTGGTTCAAATCCAATTGTATGTTCCTTATCCAAAGGTTGAACCCTCATTATAGAACCTGTGTCACCAGTTTGTTCTCCTATAAAATAATTTTCTTTACCATCTTTGTCTCCATATTTATTAAAATCTTTTAATTGTTGGAATAAATGCTTAACTTTAACTTTTGATTTTTTAGCCTTGTATTCAAAGTCTTGTTCCGCTTGGTGATTATTCACATCATCTTTTTTTATTGTGGTTCCTTTTTCTGCTTTACTTTTTATTTCATCATAACTAATTGAAAATGTATCTTGCGGTTTTATATAACCTTTAAGATCAGGTAGTTTAATTTCTTTATTTACCTTAGCCTTATCTTCTTCGCTTATATCTGCACCAACACTTGCAACATAAGGCTGGTAATTTTTCTTATATTTATCGTCCTTTTGTACCTTATAATTTGTGCGATAGGTGTAAATGTCAGGTTGACCTTTTTCTATTAATAAGTCTGCTGCCTTTTGATTATCCTTAAGTTTATAAGGTGTAACAGCTAAAGTATTAATAGGATCACTTTTATTTGATAGTAGAATTAAATCTGCACTATATGCAAAAGCTTGCAAGGGAATAGTTAAAACCATAAATGCTGATAGTAAAAGTGTTGCAGTTCTTTTTAAATAATTTTTCAAATTCAATTCATCTCCTTAAATATTTTATTGATATAAACAGTCCTATATACAAAATGTATTGCATACAAAATGTATAAGAAATTTTTTAAAGCAATATTATACAATAATTATTTTATTTTAGAAACTATAAATTTAAAATTTTATTAAAATTTTATAAATTTTATTTTTACTTTAAAGCATTTAGTATTACTAAGTGTTTATTTTTATATTTTGTAATATAAAAATATTAAAAAAGCCTCTTTAAGTGTAGTTTGTACATATTCCTTAATTTTTATATTTTATATATTAAGTCCTTATATGTTATAATAAAAAAGATAAGGAGGATTTATGGAGCAAAATATTTATTTAGATAAAGAAAAACTTGAAAATGCAATTTCAAGCCTTGATGAACTTGCTTTATCTTTAGACGTAAATGGCTTAAGAGATAAAATTAAAGAACTTAATAAAAAACAAATGGAACAGAATTTTTGGGATGACAACGAAAAAGCCCAAAAAATCATTAAAGAACTCAACTCTTACCAAAGAAAAGTTAATCCTTATGATGAAATTTCAGACCTTATAGAAGATGCCAATGATATTTTACTGCTTATGGAAATGGAAGATGATTATTCTTCTTATGATGAGTTTAAGAAGTTAATTTTAAATATAGAGAAAAAAGTTTCTGAATATAAATTAGAAACCCTATTAAATGGTGAATTTGATGAAAATGATGCAATTTTATCTATTCATGCGGGTGCTGGTGGCACTGAAGCTCAAGACTGGGCATCAATGCTTTTAAGAATGTATGTAAGATATGCTACTAACAAGGGATTTAAGGTAGAAACTTTAGATATTTTAAAAGAAGATGAGGCGGGAATAAAATCAGTTACTTTAAAAATATCAGGTGAACATGCCTATGGTTTTTTAAAGGGAGAAAAAGGAGTTCACAGACTTGTAAGGATTTCTCCTTTTGATGCAAATAAAAGACGACATACTTCATTTTCATCTGTAGATGTATTCCCAGATATTGATGGCGATATTGATATAGAAATAAAGGATGAGGACTTAAAGATTGATACTTATAGATCAAGTGGTGCAGGTGGTCAACACGTTAACACAACTGATTCTGCTGTAAGGATCACTCATATTCCTACAGGTATAGTTGTTCAATGTCAAAATGAAAGAAGTCAAATTCAAAATAGAGAAAGAGCTATGCAAACTTTAAAGGCTAAGCTTCTTGCCTTGGCTGAAGAAGAAAGAAAAGAAAAAATTGATGACCTTCAAGGTAACTATTCACAGATTGCTTGGGGTTCTCAAATAAGGTCTTATGTTTTTCAACCATACACTCTTGTTAAAGACCACAGAACTAACTGTGAAGTTGGAGATGTTAATAAAGTTATGGACGGGGACTTAGATCCCTTTATTAATGCTTATCTGCAATCTAATGCTACTAAGGAGTAAAAATTGAAAGATTTAATAATTGCTATGGATTTTCCATCCAAAGAAAAAGCTGATGAATTCCTTATTAATTTTAAGGGACAAAAATTATTTTTAAAAATTGGTATGGAACTTTTTTATAAGGAAGGTCCTCAAATAGTTAAAGAATATAAGAAATTAGGTCATAAAATTTTCTTGGATTTAAAATTACACGATATACCAAATACAGTTAAATCAGCTACTAAATCTCTTATTGATTTAGATGTAGATATGATAAATTTTCATATTTCAGGTGGATTCAATATGTTAAAAGAAGCAAATGAGGTAATTATAAATTCAAATAAAAATATTATTGCCTTGGGAGTTACTATGCTCACTTCTAATGATGAAAATATTATGCATAAGGAAATAAAAATTGACAATAATTTATCTTTAAACGATGTAATTTTATCTTATGCTAATTTAGCGAAAAATGCAGGTTTACAAGGTATTGTTTGCTCAGCTTTAGAAGTTCCAAAAATTAAGGAAAATTTGGGAGATAATTTTGTAACAGTTACACCAGGAATAAGACCCAAGTCTTCTCAAAGTGATGATCAAAAAAGGGTAGTGAGTCCAAGTGATGCAAGAAATTTGGGAAGTGATTATATAGTTGTCGGTAGACCTATCACTAAGTCAGAAAATCCTCTAGATGCTTATAGAAAAATAAAAAAAGAATTTTTAGGAGAGTAAAATTGAAAGAAATAGCTAAAATACTTCTAGATATAAATGCCGTTACTTTAAGTCCACAAAAGCCATATACCTGGGCTAGTGGAATAAAAAGTCCAATCTATTGTGACAACAGGTTAATTTTTTCTTATCCTAAAGAAAGAACTATTGTTGAGAATTCATTAGTTGAACTAATTAGAGAAAAATTTCCTCAAACTGAATATATCATGGGTACAGCAAGTGCTGGCATAGGTCATGCTGCTATTGTCAGTGATATAATGAAATTACCCATGGGATATGTAAGATCTAAAGGAAAGGACCACGGTAAGAAAAATCAAATTGAGGGTAATATAGTTAAGGGAGCAAAAACTCTTGTTATTGAGGATTTATTTTCTACGGGTAAGTCTTCAATAGATGCGGCTTTAGCCTTAAAAGAAAGTGGATTTGATGTTATAGGAATTGTTTCGATTTTCACCTATAATTTAAAATCCTGCCAAGAAAATTTTCAAAATTATAATTTGAAAAAGTCTTCTCTTACTGATTACGATGAGTTATTATCTATTGCACTTGAAAGAGCATATATAAAGGAAGAAGATTTAAAGAAATTACAAAAATTTAAAATCAATCCAAGCGATCCATCTTGGATGGATTAAGTGTTAAAAAAGAAATTATTAAATATTATAATTGTAAAATTTTTAATAGTGATTTCTTTAATAAAGATTCAGCGCAAGTAGCTAGAGAATTACCGGGTAAATATCTTAAAAGAAATTATGCCGGTAATTTTTTCTTGCGAGTGTATTGGTATTGATTAAGCCAGGGAGGCAAGGGACTATCCCTACAGACTTTATATAGATAATCCTTATGTTTCTAAAAATTGTAAACAAAATTTTAAAATATGTAGATAATTAATAACTTTTATTTTATAATAAGACCCAGAGTATAGAAAGGAACAAACATGATAGAAATTAAGGACTTGTATTTCTCTTATGAGAATGAGGGAGAAAATAAAAATCCAAGAAATGTAATAAATGGTGTTAATCTTAATATAAAAGAGGGAGAATTTGTTGCTTTATTAGGACATAACGGCTCAGGAAAATCTACTTTAGCTAAACTTATTAATGCACTTTTTATTCCTAAAAAAGGTCAAGTGCTTGTAGATGGTTTTGATACAAAAGATGATAAATCTGTATGGGATATCAGGTCTAGAGCTGGAATGGTATTTCAAAACCCCGATAATCAATTAGTTGCAACTGTAGTTGAAGATGATGTCGCTTTTGGACCAGAAAATTTAGGAATTGAATCTTCTGAAATAAGAAAAAGAGTAGACAAGGCACTAGAATCAGTCAATATGGAAGATTTCAAAAAAAATTCACCTCACTTGCTTTCGGGTGGTCAAAAACAAAGAGTAGCAATTGCTGGAATTTTGGCAATGAGTCCCACTTATATAATTTTAGACGAACCTACAGCCATGCTTGACCCAAGTGGCAGAAAAGAAGTTATGGACACAGTCTTAAAGTTAAATAAAGAGCAGGGAAAAACTATAATTTTAATCACTCACTATATGGATGAAGCAGCTATGGCAGATAGGTTGATTATTATGGAAGAGGGAAGCATAATTCTTCAAGGCAAGCCTAGAGAAGTATTTTCTCATGTAGATGAGATTAAAAAAATTGGTCTTGATGTGCCACAGGTCACTGAATTGGCTTTTGATTTAAAAAAGCAAGGATTTAATATTAGAAATGATGTTTTAACAGTAGAGGAGTTAGTGGAACAAGTATGTCATTTATAGAAGTTAGAAATTTACAACATTTATATTCACCTAATACTCCTTTTGAAAAGCTAGCAATTGATGATATAAATCTTGATATAGAATTAGGGGAGTTTATAGGCTTAATCGGTCATACGGGTTCAGGTAAATCTACTTTTATTCAACATCTCAATGGTTTATTAATGCCCTCAAGAGGTTCTATTAAAGTTGATGATATAACTATTACAAGTAAATCTCAAAATCTTACTGATTTGAGGAGAAAAATTGGATTAGTTTTTCAATATCCTGAATATCAACTTTTTGAAGAAACGGTAGTTAAAGATATTGAATTTGGTCCTCGAAATTTGGGACTTGATGATGCTGAGATTGACAAAAGAGTAAGGAAAGCTATGAATTCCGTTGGTCTAGATTATGAAAAATATAAAAATAGATCACCTTTTGAGCTTTCAGGAGGTTTAAAAAGAAGAGTAGCTATAGCTGGAGTTCTTTCTATGCAACCAAAGGTATTGATTTTAGACGAACCAACAGCAGGTCTTGACCCTAGAGGACGTGATGAAATTTTAGAGGAAATTAAGAATATTCATGCCCAAGGAAATATAACTATTATTTTAGTATCTCATTCTATGGAAGATGTGGCAAAAATTGCAACAAGATTAATAGTTATGGACAAGGGACATGTTTTGATGGATGATGTGCCTAGAAAAATTTTCACACGAGAAGAAGAGTTAAAAAAAGCTGGATTGGGAATACCTCAAATAACCTCATTTATGAGATCTCTTAAAAGAAAGGGACTTGACGTAAATACTGATTGCATAACCGTTGAAGAAGCTAATATTGCTTTAGTAGAATATTTAAGGAGTAAAGATGTTTAAAGATATAACAATAGGACAATATTTTCCAGGAGAAAGTATAGTTCACAGATTTGACCCTAGATTAAAAATCATTACAATGATTTTCTTTATAATTTCATTATTTTTTATAAATACATTTATTCCTTATATATTTGTTGCTATATATTTATTCATAATTATAAAAATTGGAAATTTGCCTTTAAAAGTAGTATTAAAGGGTTTAAAACCATTGAGATGGATTTTATTAATTACTTTTGTTATTAATATATTCTTTTTACCTGGCGAACCCTTATTTAAATTAGGTTTTCTAACAATATCTAAGGAAGGCTTAAAAACAGCTTGTTTAATGGCAATAAGGCTTATGTTTTTGGTATTGGGTACAAGTTTACTAACTTATACAACTTCTCCAATTGAACTTACAGATGGTATAGAAGCTCTCTTAAAACCAATGAAGAAGATAGGTGTGCCAAGTCATGAAATTGCAATGATGATGACAATTGCTCTTAGATTTATACCAACTCTAATTGAAGAAACTGACAAGATTATGAAGGCTCAAATGGCAAGAGGTGCAGATTTTGAGTCTGGAAATATTATAAAGAGATCTAAAAATTTAGTTCCTTTACTTGTGCCTTTATTTGTAAATTCTTTCAGGCGTGCAGATGAACTTGCAACAGCCATGGAATCAAGATGTTACAGAGGTGGAGTAGGAAGAACTAAAATGAAAGTTTTAGTTTTAGAAAAATATGATTATGCAATTTTCTTAGGGAATATTGTGTTTTTCCTAATTTTAATTCTTGCAGCAAGATTATGAATATATTAATAAAAGTTACCTATGATGGAACTAATTATCATGGTTACCAAATACAAAATAAATTGAAAACCATAGAAGGTGAACTTTCTAAAGCTATAAATGACACCTTAAAAAAGGAAACAAAAATTTATTCTGCAGGTAGGACTGATAGGGGAGTTCATGCCCTAGGTCAATACGTCAATTTTTATACTGACACGACAATTGATCTTGGAAACTTACCAAGAGTAATAAATTTTCACCTGCCTGATGATATATCTGTAATATCTGCCAAAGAAGTTCCCTTTGATTTTCACGCAAGATTTTCTGCTAGAGAAAAAATCTACAGGTATGTGGTTTATAATAATAAATACAGAAATGCAATATATCACAATAGAGCTTATCAATATCCATTCTCTTTAGACTTATCTTTGATGAATGAATCTTTTAAGTATTTAATAGGTCAAAAAGATTTTAAGTCTTTCATGGGCAGGGATGCGATTGTTAAGGATACAATAAGAACTATATACTCTATAAAAGTAAAAAAAGACAATAAGTTTATTTATTTTGATTTTCAAGGTAAATCTTTTTTAAAAAATATGATAAGGATAATAATGGGGACTGCCATTGAAATTGGCAGGGGTAAAAAAGATCCAATTTTCATGAAAGAAGTTCTAGAGAAACAAAATAGAAAATATGCAGGTCCAACAGCTCCATCCTGCGGACTATACCTAATGAATATATTATACTAATATCCTAAAATTAAATTTTGAAGATAATTTTAGGATATTTTTTTTTAATTTAGGATATATTTATAGTAAGGAGTGGATTTATGAATAAGATAGTGCTTATCAGAACTTTAAAAACTGCCTTTGCAGCATTATTTTCAATTATCTTGGCACAAGAAATAGGACTTGAATATTCAGCAGCTGCTGGAATTATTGCCATATTAAATGTTTTTGCGACTAGAAAAGAAACCCTTATAGGTGGTTTAAAAAGAACTTTATCTGCCGCAATTGCATTAACAATCTCTGCTATATGTTTTGAAGTTTTTGCTTATAATACGTGGGTATTTGCCTTATATTTATTACTTTTCGTACCAGTTTCATTTTTGTTGAAATTAGAACTTGGCATAGGTCCGTCAAGTGTTCTTGTTACACATTTATTAGCACATGGACATATAGATGCTCAAATAATAACGAATGAAATTGCTCTTATGGTTATAGGGACTTCATTTGCTATTTTAACAAATATATATGCACCAAGTGAAAGAAAAAGGTTAAACAAACTTATTAAAGATATTGATGAACAAATGAAATTTATTTTAAATTTATTTGGAAGAGTATTAACAGAAGAGTTAAATATTAGATTTTATGACCAGCATTTTCAAAGATTAAAATTAGATATAGAAGAGGCTATAAAAATAGCAAGCATAGAAAGAGATAATATAGTAATTGGATCCTTGGAGATTTTATTAAAGTTAAAGCTCAGAAATGATCAAGCTTTTATCTTGTCAGATATGTATAATAATATTTTAGACATTCCACCTGAATTTAAGGAGGGAAATATAATGAGCCATGTGCTTAAAACTACATCTATCCAATTAACAGAATCTGATGCAATAAAAGAGATTAGAAAAAATATTAAAACAATAAAGGAAAATATGGAAAATTTATCTTTTTCTGAAGATTATGATACTCTAATTATTAGAAGTGCTTTAATGCAGATTATAAAGGATTTAGACAGATTTACAGAGATTTCAAAGGATATTTTTTAAGTATATTAGCCAATGTTATTTAAATAACTTGGCTTTTTTTAAAAATATCTTTTATTATTATTTTAATTATGCTATAATAATTAAAAAATAAGACATATTATCTCGCTTTGTTAGATAAAATATAATAAAGTAAAGTAAATGTTTAATTTTCACTCAATATTATTACTCAATAACATTATTTTATTTTTAATTTTGTAAAAAATTTTGTTAGTGTAATAATTGCATAATTAGGGGGTGCAATTAATGTTAGAGAAGCTCAATGGCTTTGTAAATGGAATTGTATGGGGATGGCCTATGCTGATTCTCTTAGTTGGATGTGGAATAATATTATCTTTTAAGTTGCGTTTTATTCAACTGAGAAAATTCAATTTCACAATGAAAAATACCATGTTTAAGGTATTTAGGAAAGATACAAGTGCAAAAAAAGGAGAGCTCACTGCATTTCAAGCAGTATCAACTGCCTTAGCAGCAACTGTTGGAACAGGAAACATAGCCGGTGTAGCCTTAGCTATTGCAACTGGAGGTCCAGGAGCTGTATTTTGGATGTGGATATCTGCATTCTTTGGAATGTGTACTAAATTTGCAGAAGTAATCTTAGCCGTTACCTATAGAGAAAAACACTCTAACGGAGAATATTCTGGCGGACCTATGTATTATATTAAAAATGGTCTGAAAATGAATTGGCTTGCTATATTATTTGCTTTTTTTGGTGCATTTGCTTCCTTTGGTATAGGAAACATGACACAAGCAAATGCAATTTCTCAAGCTATGTCTACAACATTTCATATTGATACCAAGATTACAGGTATTATTCTTGTAATATTAACAGGAATTGTTGTTATTGGTGGTATCAAAAGGATAGCACTTGTCACTGAAAGATTAGTTCCTTTCATGTCTATTTTTTACATTATTGGTGGTTTAATAATTTTAATACTTGAAGCTAACAAAGTGCCTTCAGCCATTTGCCTTATTTTTAATTCTGCTTTTAATCCAAAGGCTGCTTTTGGTGGGGCAGTAGGTACTTCACTTAAACTGACAATGAAGATGGGTATTGCTAGAGGTGTATTTACAAATGAAGCTGGTCTAGGTTCTGCTCCAATTGCCCATGCGGCTTCAAACACAGACCATCCAGTTAGACAAGGATTGTGGGGAATATTTGAAGTATTTACCGATACAATTTTAGTATGTTCAATAACAGCTTTAACGATAATGACATCAGGGCTTTGGAACAGTGGTCTTGAAGGAGCAGATTTAACTGCTGCTGCATTTGAAAGTGGTTTTACAGGTGGAAGATATATTGTTTCTATCGGTTTATTGTTATTTGCTTTTTCAACAATTTTAGGTTGGGCATATTATGGAGAAAAGTGTTTTACATTTTTAGTTGGTTCTAAAATAGGTAAGTACTATAAATATTTATATGTGCCGACTTGTTATTTAGGAGCTACTGGAAGTTTACAATTATTGTGGAATATTTCAGATACTTTAAATGGTCTTATGGCTATTCCAAACTTAGTAGGACTAATTTTATTATCTAAGGTAGTAGTTATATTAACTAAAGATTTCTTTAAAAATCCGGATTATATTCGCAATAATCCAAGTGAATATCTTGACATATTGCCTGAAAAATATAAAATATCATAGACTTATAAAAGCCTTAAAAAATATCCATTTTTTTAAGTGGATATTTTTTATGGGCAAATTTTTAAAATTACAATCGAAAAATATAAAAAAATAAAGGGAGATTAGAAGATGTTAGACACAATTAATAATTTTTTAAGCAGCATAGTATGGGGTTGGCCCATGATCATACTTTTAGTAGGTTGTGGAGTATTTCTCACTATAAAATTGAATTTTATTCAAATAAGAAAGTTTAATTTTACAATGAAAAATACTTTGCTAAAAGTATTTGTTAAGGATAATGATAAAAAAGAGGGAGATATAACTGCTTTTCAAGCGGTATCAACTGCCTTAGCGGCAACTGTTGGAACTGGAAATATTTCTGGAGTTTCACTTGCTATAGCTACTGGAGGACCAGGTGCTATTTTTTGGATGTGGTTTTCTGCAATATTCGGTATGTGCACTAAATTTTCAGAAGTGGTTTTAGCTGTTACCTACAGGGAAGTTAATTCTAAGGGTCAATATTCTGGTGGACCCATGTATTATATTAAAAATGGTCTAAAAAATAAGTGGCTTGCCTGTGCCTTTGCTTTATTTGCAGCATGCACATCCTTTGGTACTGGAAATATGACTCAATCTAATGCAATTTCTCAAACTTTGCATACAACTTTTAATGTAAACGAAAAATTAACTGGTATTGTTTTGGTTTTGATTATAGGAATTGTTGTCATAGGTGGTATTCAAAGAATTTCTCAAGTTACTGAAAAACTCGTACCCTTCATGTCACTGTTTTATATTTTAGGTGGAATTATTATTTTAATTATAGAAGCTGATAAAATTCCCGCTGCCTTTTCCTTAATTTTTAGGTCTGCTTTTTCACCAAAAGCTGCTTTTGGTGGGGCAATTGGTGTTGGTTTAAAAGAAACTGTAAAAATGGGTATTGCAAGGGGTCTTTTCACAAATGAAGCAGGGCTGGGTTCAGCTCCAATAGCTCACGCAGCATCAAATACTGACCACCCGGCAAGGCAAGGATTATGGGGAATTTTTGAAGTTTTTACAGTAACAATTGTTGTTTGTTCAATTACTGCTTTAACAATTATTGTTTCAGGACTTTGGGATAGTGGACTTCAAGGTGTAGATTTGACAGCAGCCGCCTTTGAAAGTGGATTTACAGGTGGGAAATATATTGTTTCAATTGGTCTTGTTTTATTTGCTTTTTCAACAATTTTAGGTTGGGCTTTTTATGGAGAGAAATGTTTTTCATTTCTAGTTGGTGAAAAAATTGGCAAATATTACAAATATGCTTATGTATTAACTTGTTATTTAGGAGCTACAGGAAGTCTTCAAATAATTTGGAATTTATCTGATACTCTAAATGGTTTGATGGCACTACCAAACTTAATTGGATTAATAATGCTTTCAAAAGTTGTTTTACTTATGACAAAAGATTTCTTTAAAGATCCCTATTATATAAGAAAATCTCCAGAAGAATATTTAAACATTCTTCCAGAAAAATATAAATTTTAATATGAATTTTTTATACCCTCTTATGCAGGGTATTTTTTATTGAAAGGTCTAAAATTGATATTGATAAGCAAATTTGATATAATATAGAAAAAATGGAGGTGGGCTTATGGACAATAAATATCTAATTGATGAAAGCTCCGTTGAAGGAAATGTAAAGATTTCTGATCAAGTAATTGCAACAATAGCATCTGTTGCAGCTGAAAAAGTTGACGGTGTTGTTAAAATGCAATCAAATTTAAAATCACAAGTTTCTGATATTTTTTCTGCAAAAAACCTTAATAAAGGGGCCAAAGTTAATTTGGGAGAAAAAGAAGCTCTTGTTGATATATATGTGACCGTAGAATATGGAAAAAAAATTGTAGATATATGCAAGGAAGTTCAAAGAGTTGTTAAACAAGCGATTGAAAATATGACTGATCTTTCAGTTGTTGAAGTAAATGTTCATGTTTCAGGAATTGCTGTAGAAAAAGAGGAGAAATTAAGGGCGTAACATAATGGGAAGAAAAAACGCTAGAGTAGGGGCAATGCAGTTACTCTATTCAATGGAATTAAATAAAGATTTTTCACAAGAAAACATAGAAAAATTTTTCGAAAATTATGATTTTTCAGAAAGTGAACAAAGTTATATAAATAGTGTGATTTCTGAACTTGTCAATAATCTTGATTCTGTTGATAAGGTTTTGTCTGATAATTTACAGGGTTGGACTATACCAAGACTAGCTACAGTTGATAGGGAAATATTGAGAGTTGCCATATTTGAATTTTTATACAGAAAAGATATTCCAGTTGAGGTTTCCATAAACGAGGCTGTCGAAATTGCTAAAAAATATTCTTCGGAAGAATCGCCAAAGTTTGTAAATGGTATATTAGCTTCTATACTTAAAAACTTAAAAGATGAAAGCGATAAAAGTTAAGGAATTAAATTCCTACCTAAAAAAAATTGTATCTATGGATTTTCTTCTTTCAAATATTGCGGTGGAAGGAGAAATTTCTAATTTTAAGGCACATGAAAATGGCAATCTATATTTTTCATTAAAAGACGATTTTAGCCGTATAAATGCAATTATTTTCTATAAAAACGCTATAAATTTAGATTTTAAAATGGAAGATGGGTTAAAAATTATTGCTAAAGGGTCTGTAAATTATTATGAAAAAGATTCGCAGATAACCTTATATATTAGTGAAATTATTAGCCATTCATCAGGAAATTTATATGCTGAATTTGTAAGATTAAAGAAAAAACTTTCAAAGGAAGGACTTTTTGATCCAGGGCATAAACTTAAGATTCCAACTTTTCCTAAAACCATTGGGATAATTACATCAGCTTCTGGAGCTGCTGTTAAAGATATTGTAAATATGCTAAAAATGAGAAATAATTTAGCTAATATTATTATTTTTCCGTCTTTGGTTCAAGGTGATGATGCTCCTAGTGACTTAATAGAAGGTATTAAATATTTCAATGATAGAGAAGATATTGATTTAATAATTTTAGGAAGAGGGGGAGGCAGTTTTGAAGACCTCTTCTGTTTTAATGATGAAAACCTTGCAAAAGCTATTTATAATTCAAATATACCAATAATTTCTGCTGTGGGTCATGAAGTTGATTATTCTATTTCAGATTTTGTAGCTGATATGAGAGCAGCAACTCCTACAAAAGCCGCTGAAATTGCTATAATTAGTAAAAAAGAGCTTAGTGAAAATTTAAAAAGCAATTATGAACTTTTGAACAGTTCGCTTAATAAAATTATTTTTGATATGAGAGAAAAGCTTGCTAATTATGGGAATTTGCTGAGGATTTTTTGCCCCTTAAAGGATATATTGGTCAATAAAGATAATTTAAAAGATAGGTTTAATAGATTAAATATTTCACTAAAATCTTCAGTTTTTAATAATCAGAAGATATTAGAATATGGAGTGAAATCCATAAAATCTTATGATTTTAAAATTGAAGAGAGAAAAGTTTACTTAGAAGATAAAAAATTGACCTTAGTTAGCGGTTTAAGTCAAAAAATAAATATTGAAACCAATAAACTTAATTACTACTATAAGCTACTTAACTATAATATGTTCCAACTTCTTAGGTCAAATTCTATAAGTTTGAAAAATTTTAAATATTATTTGAAAACTTATAAAGTAAGTGATGAGATTTTGAAAAAAAATTTATATTTACACGCTTTAGAATCACGACTTAAGGTTATGGATTTTAAAACAGACTTTAGATATAAGAAAGATTATCTATATAACAAAAAATATATTTTAAATAATCTCACTTTAAATATAATCAAAAATGAAAGAAATAAGTTAAATACTTTAATTTATAATTTAAACACCTTATACAATGATATTAATAAGGTTAAAGTTTATCTAAAAGATGGAAGTTTATTAAAAGACATAAGGCAGATTAATGAGGGAGATTTTTTAAATATTCATTTAAAAAATGGAGTAGCTAAGGCTCAAATTAAAGATATTGAGGGGAAAAATTATGCAAAGAGATTATGAAAGTTCATTAAAAGAACTTGAATCTATTATTAAAGATTTGGAATCTAAGGATATCAGTTTAGAAGAATCTATAAAAAAATATGAAAGAGGAATTGAACTATACAGATACTTAGATAATGTTCTTAAAGAATATGAAGGTAAGGTAAAAACCATAATTAAAGAGAATAAAGACGTATTAGAAGGCGATTGATATGAAAAATTTAGAAGAATTAAATACAATAATTGGAGAGCTTGATTCTTATTTAAGTAATACTTTTACTTATGTAGATGATTCATTAGCAAAAATTTACGAATCTATGAAATATTCTTTATTTTCTGGTGGTAAAAGGATTAGACCCCTTCTTTGTATGATTACTTATAATGAACTAGCTGAAAATCCAACTTTAGATAAGATTTTGCCCTTTGCAGCAACCCTTGAAATGATTCATACTTATTCTCTTATTCATGATGATCTACCAGCGATGGATGATGATGATTTGAGAAGAGATAAACCAACTAATCACAAAGTATATTCTGAGGCCGTGGCCATTTTAGCTGGTGACGGTCTTCTAAATATGTCTATGGAAGTTATAAGTAAGTACATGGAAAGTCTTGACGATATTGATGAATTAAAGAAGTGTATAAAAGCTTTAAAGTTTATTTATAATTCTTCCGGAGTTTTGGGTATGATTGGTGGGCAACTGCTTGATATTGATTACTTAAATGAACAATACAATGAAGAACTTTGCGAGGATATGTATAGTTTAAAAACGGCAGCTCTTTTGAAAGCTTCAATTGTCACAGGTGCTATAATGGCAGGGTGTGATGGTGAAATTATAACTAAATTAAAGGAATTTGGTCAATATATTGGACTTGCATATCAGTATAAAGATGACCTATTAGATATGAATAAAGATTTAAAGAATGGACAAAAAACAATGCTTGATTTCTATTCTGCCGAAGAAATAGAGAATGAAATTAAATCTCTTACTAACAAAGGCCTTGAAAGCATAAAAGATATTGAATTTAAAGATGATATTTTAAAGGATTTTTGCCTTGCATTAATTAAGAGGGAATATTAATGTCAAAGATCAGAGCAGACCTATTAATAGTTGAAAAAGGGCTGGTTTCTTCAAGAGAAAAAGCTAAAAGGATCATTATGGAGGGCAAAGCTTTTGTAGGTACTAATAGGATTGATAAAGCAGGTCAACTTTTAGAACCTGACAGTAATATCCACATTAAAAAAGACTCAATTGAATTTGTTTCAAGAGGCGGATATAAATTGAAGAAGATGATTCAAAAGCACCATATAGATTTAAAAGATAAGATATGTATGGACATTGGTTCTTCTACGGGCGGTTTTACTGACTGTATGTTACAAAATGGAAGTAAAAAAGTATATGCAATTGATGTGGGATATAATCAACTCGATTATAAAATTAGGATTGATAAAAGAGTTGTAGTCATGGAAAGAACTAATATAAGATTTTTAGATAGAGAAAAAATCATGGATAATATTGATTTTATCTCCATAGACGTTTCTTTTATATCTTTAGAGCTCGTTCTTCCTAAAGCTGTGGAATTAGCTGGAGAAAAGTGTCAATTTGTAGCTCTAATAAAACCTCAATTTGAAGCAGGTAAAGACAAGGTTGGTAAGGGTGGAATAATAAGAGATTCTAAAGTTCATTTGCAAGTACTAGAAAAAATATATGAATTTGTAAAATCTTTAAATTTAAGTATAAGGGATATATCTTATTCTCCTATTACTGGTACAGAAGGAAATATTGAGTTTTTAATATATATGGACAATTATAGTGAAGACAATAAGAGTTTTGATTTAAAAGCTATTGTAAATGAAGCAAAGGTAAAACTTACGAAATAAAGGTGTTTTATGTTATTGGAATTAAATATTGAAAATTATGCAATAATTGAAGATATGAAGATAAATTTCCAAAAAGGTTTAAATGTTATTACTGGTGAAACAGGTAGTGGTAAATCCATAATTATTGATGCCTTAGGTATGGTTTTAGGAGGACGTGCAAATAAAGATGTAATAAAAGCTGGCAAAGATTTTTGCCATATTGAGGCAATATTTACTACATATGATAAAGATATAAAAGATCTGCTTGAAAGTATGGGTATTGAAGTTGATGATTATCTTATTATAACAAAAGACATAAGCAAAAATGGTCCAAGTATTACAAGGATAAATAACAGGGTTATAACAAGTTCTAATCTTTTAAAAATAATTCCAAAAATTATTGATGTTTTTGCTCAACATGAGTCAATATCTCTAATGAATCATGATAATCAAAGGAATTTATTAGATGATTTTTGTGACAATAAACACAAAGAGAATCTGCTATTATTAAGAAATCTTGTACATGAAATTAATGAATTAAAAAAAGATTACGAAAATAAGCTTGATTCTTCAACTAATAAAGATAGGGAAATTGACATTTTAAATTATCAGATAAATGAGATAAATGAGGCAAACTTAACTTCTTATGATGATAAAGAGCTTGAAGAAGATTATTTAAAACTAAATAATGTAACAAGTACTGCTGAAGCTCTATCAAAAACTATAAATATTTTAAAATCAAATTATGAGGGTTTTAATGTGGAAGATGGTTTAGACAGTGCTATAGGAGAAGTTAATTCTATATTAAAATATAATAACGAGCTTAAAGATGATTATGATGAGCTAGAAGATGTGAGGTTTAGATTAAAAGAATTAATTAATAGCATAGAATCTTACATGAATAATTTGAATTTTGACGGACAAAAATTACATGAGCTTGAAAGTAGACTTGACCTTGTAAACAGACTTAAAAGTAAATATGGTAAAAGTATAGATGAAATAGATATATTTCTTGAAAGTACCCAAAAAAGATTGGATTTTTTGTTAAATTCAGAAAAAAATTTAGAACAATTAAAAAAGATAATTCAAGAAAAGGAAGAAAAAGCCTTATATCTTGCACAAAATATATCACAAGCAAGAGGAAAGCTTGCTGAAGATTTAAGAAAAAAAATTTCTAATGAATTAGAGGAATTAAATATAAAAAATGCAAAATTTAAAGTTTCGTTAAGTCCAAAAAAATTATCATATGATGGAATTGATAATGTGGAATTTCTCATATCCTCTAACTTAGGAGAAGAATATAAGCCCATTTCTAAAATAGCTTCAGGCGGTGAAATGTCTAGAATTATGTTAGCATTCAAGTCCATTATTGCAAACAAGGACAATATAGAAACTTTGATATTTGATGAAATTGATACTGGTATAAGTGGTAAAACTGCTCAAATTGTTGGCAACAAAATAAAAAAACTTTCTAAAGATAGACAGGTTATTGTAATAAGCCATTTGCCACAAATAATATCATTAGCAAATTGTCATTTGTTAATAGAAAAAGAAATTAAAAATAAAAAGACAATATCAAAAATAAAAATGCTTAATCAAGATGAGAGAGTAATGGAACTTGCAAGATTAGTTGGGGGAATAAATATAACAGATGCTGCAATAAATGCAGCAAAAGAAATGTTAGGAGTGAAACATTGATGAGTCAGATTGAGCGTACTATGAGTTCCCAAAGTATTTACGAAGGTAGAATTCTTAATTTACGAGTTGACACAGTAGAAATGGAAGGGAAAAAATATACAAAAAGAGAGATTGTTGAACATGATCCTGCTGTCTGTATATTAGCTCTTACTGATGAGGGCAAAATCTTAATGGTAAGGCAATTTAGAAAGCCTGTAGACCAAGAACTTTTTGAGTTACCAGCCGGACTTGTTGAGGTTGATGAAGAACCTGTCAAGGCGGCTTTAAGAGAATTAGAAGAAGAAACTGGATACTATGCCAAAAAATGTGAATATATTGGTGAATTTTTTACATCTCCAGGATTTTGTAATGAAAAAATATATTTATTTTTAGCTGAAGATTTAGAAAAAAAAGAACAAAAATTAGATGATTTTGAAAATATTGCTGTAGAAGAAATTACTTTAGATGAGGCTTTAAAGCAGATTAAATTTGGAGATATTGTCGATGCTAAGACGATGATTGGTTTATTAATGTACAAAAATTTAAGAGGTTAATTATGGATAAAAATGTAATGGATGCAGTTGATGCAATAAAAAGTAAAATTGATACCGATGCTGATATAGCAATAATATTAGGTTCAGGTTTGGGTAATTTTGCTGATTTAATTGAAGACAAAACTGAAATTCCCTATAAAGAAATAAAAGGATTTGCTAGTTCAACTGTTAAGGGTCATGAAGGAAAACTTATTTTTGGGAAAATTCTTTCTAGGAATATTATAGCTATGAAAGGCAGAATACATTATTATGAAGGAATGGGCATGGATAAGGTTGTTTTTCCAACAAAGGTTTTAAAGGGACTGGGAATAAAAAATCTTATCGTTACAAATGCTAGTGGCGGAGTAAATAAATCTTTTAAAGCATCTGATTTGATGCTTATTAATGATCATATTAATTTCGCTGGAATTAATCCCTTAGTTGGACCAAACGATGACAATGACGGTCCTAGATTTCCTGACATGACTTATACTTATGACAAAAATTTACAAGAGATAGCAAAAAATTGTGCAAATAAATTAAATATTGATTTAAAATCTGGCGTATATATGTATTTCACAGGTCCCACATATGAAACTCCTGCAGAAGTTAGGATGGCAAGAGTTATGGGGGCAGATGCAGTCGGAATGAGTACAGTTCCTGAAGTTATTGTAGCTAGACATTTAGGATTAAAGGTTTTGGGAATTTCTTGTATAACTAATATGGCTTCTGGAATATTGGATAGACCATTAAATCATAAAGAAGTAATGGAATCTGCTAAAAAAGTAGAAACAAACTTTCAAGAACTTGTAAAGAATATAATTAATGAAATTCCAAATTTCAAACATTAATTTTAGCTCTATAATCATTAATATATTAGCGTTAATGATAGTAATTATACCTCATGAAATAAGTCACGGTTATGTTGCTTATTGGTGTGGAGATAACACGGCAAAATACGATGGTAGGTTATCCCTAAATCCTTTAAAGCACATAGACCCAATTGGTCTTATTTGTATGGTGGTTTTAAGATTTGGTTGGGCTAAACCTGTCCCAATCAATACTTCAAATTTCACAAAAAATAAGAGATTATCCACTTTTCTTGTTTCAATAGCTGGAGTTTGTATGAATCTTTTAATGGGTTTAATTGCAGGGATTTTTCTCGTTTATGTTTATTACAAAAATCTTTTTATTAGACCTTTACTTGAAGCTATCTTTTGGTATTCTATTATGTTAGGAGTTTTTAATTTTCTTCCCTTGCCACCTCTTGATGGTTCAAAAGTTTTATTGAGTTTTCTACCCTATAAGTATCATCATTATTTTTATAAATACGAAAAATATTTTTATCTGATACTTGTTGTTTTACTTTTTAATGGGACTGTTTCAAAAGTAATTGGTCCTATTATAGATTTTATTATGGAAGAGATTTTAAAATTAGGTGTTATTATATGGAATATAATATTGTTTTAGAAAGATATCAAGGTCCAATGGATTTATTATTGGACTTAATAAGAAAAAATGAGATAGATATTTATGATATTCCTATATTTGAAATAACCGAACAATTTTTAGATTATATGGAAAAAGCAAATAAAATTAATCTAGAACTCACATCTGATTTTATTTTAATGGCATCAACTTTATTAGAAATTAAGTCAAAAATGCTTCTTCCTAAAATTAAATTTGATGCTGATGAAGAAGAAGATGAAGAAGATGCTAGGAAAGAGCTTGTAGAAAAATTGTTGGAATATGAAAAATATCAACAACTTTCGGGATTATTAAAGAAAAATGAGGAGTATGAAACTCGTGCTTTTTATAGAAAGAAAAGTGAGATGCCTGATTTTTCTGATAAAGATTTGCTTAAAGATTTAAAAGTAAATGATCTTTCTAAAGCCTTCATGAATATTTTAATAAGAAATAAAAATAAAGTCGTTAAAAGCATTTATAGAGAAAATTTTTCCGTTGAAACAGCTATAAATGTTTTAAAATCAAGACTCTTAATAAATAATAAATTTTATTTCACAAAATTATTAGAGGATTATCCTTCAAGAGAGGAGCTAATTAGCTTATTTTTGGGACTTTTAGAATTAATCAGAAATGGAATTTTATCTGCTAAGCAAACTGAGAATTTTACTGATATTTTTATTGAATTAAGGAATTTAGATGAATAAGGATAAATTGAAATCTATAATTGAATCTTTACTTTTTTTATGGGGTGATCCCATTTCAATTAAGGATATAGAGAAATGTCTAAAAGTTGATAAGAAAGATTTAAAAATGGTATTAGACCAGATGAAAAGTGAATATGAAATTGAATCTAGTGGTTTAAGATTAATAGAGGTTAATGAATCCTACCAATTATCAACAAAACCGGAAAATTTTGACTTTATAAAAGATTTTGTCAGAGAATCTGCAGAGAAAAATTTAACTAAGCCGTCCTTAGAAACTTTATCTATTATTGCCTATAAACAACCTGTAACTAAAATGGAAATTGAAGATATCAGAGGAGTAAATTGCGATTCAACAATTAAAGGACTTTTAGATAGCTCTTTAATTGAAATTTCAGGTACACTTGATAGAATTGGACATCCAAATCTTTATGTTACGACTGATTTTTTCTTAAAAAAATTTGGCATAAAAAATTTAGAAGAATTACCAAGTCTTGAAGACTTAAGGAGAGACTAATGAGATTGCAAAAATTTATGGCTCATGCTGGAGCTGCTTCAAGAAGAAAATCTGAAGAACTTATAAAAGAAGGCAGAGTAAAGGTAAATAATAATATAGTTACTGAGATGGGACTTGAAGTTGACCCAAATAAAGATAGGGTATATCTCGATGGTAAAAGACTTAACCTAGAGAATGAAAATATTTATATAATTTTAAATAAACCTATTGGAGTTGTAACTACAAGTTCAGATGAAAAAGGCAGGATAAATGTTGTTGATTTAGTGGATGAAACTAAAAGAGTTTATCCAGTTGGAAGGCTCGATATAGATACTACTGGACTTGTTTTATTAACTAATGATGGGACTCTTGCAAATATTTTGATGCATCCAAAAAACAATATATATAAAACTTATATTGCAACAGTTGAAGGTAAACCTAATGCAAGAGAGCTTAATCTTTTGAGAAATGGGCTAAGTTTAAGAGATTTAAAAACCTCAAAAGCTAAAGTAAAAATTCTAAAAAATTTTGATAAGGATTCAATTATTGAGATAAGTATTCACGAAGGAAAAAATCATCAGGTAAAAAGAATGTTTTCTTATATAGGTCATGAAGTAAAAAAACTAAAGAGAATTTCGATTGGAAAAATTGAATTAGGTAATTTGGAAATTGGAAATTATAGATATTTAAATAATGAAGAAGTTAAATATTTAAAGGCATTAAAATGATAGCAAAAGAAAAGTATTACGAAATTGTAGATAAAATTTTAAAAAATGATTTTAAAGGTAAATCAGCAGTAGATGCTACCATGGGTATGGGTAATGATACTGAAAAACTTTTAAAAGTTGTAGGTGAAAAGGGAAAAGTTTTTGCTTTTGATGTACAAGACCAGTCGATAAATTATTGTAAGGAAAAATTCAAAAATATAAGTAATTTAGAAATATTAAAAATAAGTCATGAGTTTATTGACATATTAGAAAATTTTGACTTGGCAATTTATAATTTGGGTTATCTACCAGGTTCTGATAAAAGTGTTACAACAATGGCTATGTCTACTGTTATTTCCTTAATGAAAGCTACACAATTAATTAATAAGGGTGGAATCATTATTGTTGTTTCATACTTGGGACATGAAAATTCACAAGAAGAAAGGGATTCTTTGGAAAAATTTTTAAAATCATTAGATCAAAAAAAGTTTATTGTTGAAAAAAAGAGAATTTTTCAATCAAATTAATAATCCACCTATAGTCTATGTTTTGGAGAAAAAATAATGAAAATAGCAGTAATAGGAGCAGGACCTTCTGGGATGATGGCAGCTTTTGCAGCAGCTTCAAATCATGATGTTACTATTTTTGAAAAAAATGAAAAACTTGGTAAAAAATTATATATAACAGGAAAAGGAAGATGCAATTTGACAAATAATGTCGATGCGTCTGATTTTTTTAAAAATGTTATTTCTAATAAAAAATTTGTATATTCATCAATCTATTCTCTTGACCCTTTTATGACCATGGATCTTTTTAACTCTTATGGTTTACAATTAAAAGTCGAAAGAGGTAATAGGGTTTTTCCAATGTCTGATAAAGCCTCTGATGTTATAAAAACTTATGAAAAAATGTTAAAAGATAGAAATGTAAAAATTTTCTTAAACACTTTATGCAAAACCATAGATAAAAAGATAAATTTATTATTAATGGTAAGTATAGTTTTGATAAAGTTATTATAGCTACTGGTGGAATATCTTATAAGAAACTGGTTCAACAGGTGATGGA
>NZ_AEAA01000145.1:0-2725 GCF_000179335.1 Peptoniphilus sp. oral taxon 836 str. F0141 | reverse complement strand
AATTATTCTTCGAATTTTTAAAATGGAATTTTTTGAGAGATTTTTATGATGAACTTTTAAAAAGTGACAGAATTTTAAAATCAACAAATATTGACCCACTTCTAGAAATGGAGAATTTAATAATAAAATACACAAGAAAATAATCTCAATTTATGATGAGTAAAGCAAAAATTGATTTTTGTTTATAAATATCTTGCAAAATTAGCCGTAATCTGTTAAAATCTTATAAGTATTTAAAGAAATCAATAGGAGGTGTAGAAATGGCAAATATTAAATCTGCGATTAAGAGGATACAAGTTGCAAAAAGAAATGAATTACAAAATAAATATAGAAACACTCAAGTAAAAACAGCTATTAAAAAGTTTAACCAAGCTCTTGATTTAGGAAAGTTAGACGAAGCAAAAGAACTTTTAAAGGACGTTGATAAAAAGTTAAAAACTGCTGCAACAAAAAATGTAATTCACAAAAATCAAGCTTCAAGAAAGATTTCAAGACTTACAAAGAAACTTAATAATAAATTAGTAGGATAATAGAGATTTTGAAAGGTCTCTATTTTTTTATTTAAAATTTCTGCCGATATTAATTTCTATGCTATAATATTTTAGAGGTTAATATGAAAAAGGCAGATTTTTTAGTAATCATAATAATTTTACTTATTTCTGGGCTTGTTGCGTTTATTACAGGCAAGAATGAATTTGTTGATAATAAACTTGGTAAAAAAGTTATAATTACTGTTAATGGAAACGTTTATAAAGAGATTGTTTTAAACGAAAAAACAAATGAAAAGATTAAAATAGATAATGAATTTGGTCACAATGTTGTTGTTATTAAAGATCAAAAAGTTTATATAGAAGAATCAGATTGCAAAGATAAGATTTGTATGAAAAAAGGAAAAATTTCTCTTGTGGGAGATTCTATTATATGTCTTCCCAATAGACTTCTGATAAAAATTGTTTCTGATAAAGAAAAGGGATTGGATGTGATTTTACGATGACAAATAGAAAACTTATTTTCCTATCTCTTTTAACAAGTTTTGGAATAATTTTGGGTTTGTTTGAGTCACAGATTCCTCTTCCCGTAGCAATTCCAGGAGCAAGACTTGGCTTATCAAATATAGTTGTTTTAGTAACAATTATTTCTATAGGTTATAAAGAAGGTTTAATAGTTGCTCTTTTAAAAACTGTAATTTTGGTTCTTGTTTCAGGACAAGTGACAGCTTTTTTTTATTCTTTTGCAGGAGCCTTATTGTCTTGTTTTTCTATGATTTTGTCCCATAAATTTTTATCCAAATATTTATCTCTTGTGGGCATAAGTGAAATTGGATCTTTTTTTCATAATTTAGGTCAAATACTTGTGGCATCACTTATGTTAAAATCATTAACAATTATGACTTATTTGCCCTTACTTGTAATTATAGGGATTTTTACCGGATATTTTGTGGGAATCAGTGCAATTTTTATGGAAAAACATTTAAATAAAATTAAATTCAAGGTGGTATAAATGCGTGAAATTATTTTAGCTTCACAATCTCAGGGCAGGAAAGAAGTTTTGGAGAAATATACGAAGTTTAAAGTTGTTCCTTCAAATATTTATGAAAATAAAGATTATAAAGATATAAAAATTTTAACTATGGCATTATCTTTTGAAAAAAGGCATAAGTATAAGCAAAAATTATGCAGATTCTATAATTATTTCAGCAGATACGATGGTTGATATGGATGGAGAAAATATAGGAAAACCAAAAGATTATGAGGATGCTTACAGAATACTTAATAAATTAAGGGGAAAAAAGCACAGAATAGTTACAGGATTTTCTGTAATTTCTCTAGCTGATAATTTTAAATATACTTCTTGCCAAGAAAGTTATGTTGAATTTAAAAATTTTACAGATGAAGAACTTAAGGCATATTTAGATTCTTATGAATTTGAAGGAAAGGCTGGTGCCTATACAATTGGTGGTAGGGGAGGACTTTTAATTTCTTCCATTAAAGGAGATTATAACAATATAATCGGTCTTCCTATTTATAAGATAAATGAAGTTTTGTATAAATATTTAAATGTTAATTTTTTATGGAGTGGAAATGGAAAAAAATAAATTTACTATAAAAGATATGACAGAAGAAGAAAGGCCCCAGGAGAAATTACTACACTTGGGGCCTAGTGCTTTGACAAATGCAGAGCTACTCGCTTTAATAATTAGAACAGGTACAAAAGAGCTAACTTCTGTGGAGTTGTGCGAAAAAATTTTAAGAGAATTGAAACGTGAAAATAACAGCAGTTTACTTTCAGGTTTAAGAATAGCCAGCATGGATAAATTAACTGCAATTAAGGGAGTTGGTCAAGCAAAAGCTGCAATGATAATGGCGGCATTAACACTAGCAGAAAGATTAAATTCTTCTTCCATATACGATAGAAAAAAAATCACAAGTCCAGAAGATGCGGCTAAATATGTGATGGCATCTATGAGAGATTTGGAAACAGAAGTTTTTAGTAATAATTATTTTAAATACCAAAAAAGAAATAAAATATATAAGAGAAATTTCTCATGGAATAATAAATATGACTGTGGTTCATCCCAGAGAAGTTTTTAGACAAGCAATTTCAGATGGGGCTCACAGTATAATTTTATTACATAATCATCCAACAGGTGATCCCAGTCCATCACAAGAAGACAGAAATTTGACAAGAAGACTTGTGGAAGTTTCAAAAATTGTTGGCATAGACA